>CAZLII010000663.1:0-2851 GCA_964559065.1 uncultured Nitrospirales bacterium
GGGAATCCAGAATAATTCGTCCAGTTATCGAATTGGTTGAAACTATTGCGTGTAAGCACAGTGAGAACTTTCTCAAGCGGGCGCGAATGTAAAGTCAGAGGAGCGGTTTTGTATGGAAATGCCCAGAATTCAAATAGGCGTCATGGGGTCGGCCGGCGGCAGGATGGATGATCGCGTGGTGGAACACTGCAAAGAATTGGGTCGCGCCATCGCGGACGAAGGATGCGCCATCATTACGGGGGGCTGCCCGGGTCTTCCCCACTTTGCGGTTATCGGCTGCAAGGAGCGCGGGGGCCTGACGGTCGGGGTTTCCCCGGCGCTGAGTTTGCAGGAGCATGTGGACCTCTACAAAAGTCCGACAGACCATATTGATGTCATGATCTACACCGGGTCGGGGTTGATGGGGCGCGAAGTGATCGGGGTGCGCAGTTGCGACATTGTGATCATCGTCGGCGGTCGCTCCGGAACACTGGGCGAATTCGCAATCGCCTATGATGAGGGACGTCCCATCGGCGTGCTGACGGGCACCGGAGGCGTGGCCGATCATGTGGATGATTTCCTCCCGGTCATACAGAAAGCGACGGGATCGCGGATCATCTTTGACGACAATCCCCGGCGCTTGATTGAACGCTGTGTGGCCTCCTTTAAGGAGCATCCGCCGGTGATTCGGCAACGGGAGTCGGCATTATGAAAATCACGTCATACGGCGGAGCGATGGAAGTGACCGGCAGCAAGCACCTGGTCGAGGTGAACGGAGCGCGCATCCTGTTGGAATGCGGCATGTTTCAGGGCCGGCGCGAGGAATCGCATCGAAAAAACCAGGAACTGGGTTTTGACGCGGAAAAGATTCATACGCTCGTGCTCAGTCACGCGCACATTGACCACAGCGGCTTGCTGCCGATGATGGCGAAACTGGGTTACCGGGGACCGGTATATGCCACTGCTGCGACGCGCGATCTGTGTTCCATCATGCTGATGGACAGTGCGCATATTCAACAACGCGACGCGGAATGGCTTAGCCAGAAGCAGCGCACCTTCGTTCCGCCGCTCTACGCGCCGGAGGATGTGCAGGAGATCATGCGGCGATTCGTGGGCGTGCCCTACGAAGTGCCGATGCCGCTGCCATCCGACGTGCGGTTGACCCTTTATGACGCGGGGCACGTGCTTGGGTCTGCGATGGTCGAACTGGAGTGCAAAGAAAACGGCCGCACGCGGCGCATCGTTTTCAGCGGCGATATTGGCCGGAAAAACATGCCTATTCTGCGCGATCCGTGGGAACCGCGCGACGCCGATATCGTGATCATGGAAAGCACTTACGGCAACCGCGAACACAAGCCGGTCGAGCAGGTGGACGAGAAATTCGCCGCCATCGTCCATGAGGCGTATGAACGGGGCGGGAAGATCATCATCCCCAGTTTTGCCCTGGAACGCGCCCAGGAGGTCATCTATGCCCTGAAGCGCCTGGAGATGAAAGAGGCCATCCCTGTGATTCCGGTATATGTGGACAGCCCGCTCACTGTGAACATCACCGAGGTGTTCCGGCTGCACACGGAGGGGTTCGACAAGAATTTCCAGGCGTTGATGCGCGAAGCGCGTGATCCCTTTGAACTGCAGAACATCCGGTATATCCGCAGTCAGGCCGAATCCATGGAATTGAACAATCTCAAAGGTCCGGCGATTATCATTTCCGCGTCGGGCATGTGCGAATATGGGCGCATCCTTCACCATCTCCGGAACAACTGCGAAGACCCGCGCAATATCATCCTGATCGTCGGTTTCCAGGCGCATTACACTTTGGGCCGTCGCATCGTCGAGCGCAATCGCACCATCAAAATCTTCGGCGTTCCGAGGGAACTGAACGCACAGGTGCGGATCATGAACGAATTCAGCGCACATGCCGGGAGAAAGGAATTGATTGATTTTGCCAAGCGATTCAAGGGCCGGACCGAGCGCATTCTCCTGGTGCACGGCGAAACCGAGGCCATCACCGCCCTCCAGGCAGACCTGGCTACGGAAGGACTCGACAACGTTTCCATACAGGAAGAGGGCGTTCCGATGGAAACATGACTTGGTTGGACTTCGCCAAAACGGACGGCATGCCTTTTTGCCAATGCAGGCGAGACGCCTGCGCTACAGTTTTGGAGTACAGGCTTCAGCCTGTTATGAATTGCAGGCGGGGCGTCGGGGTTCTCCTATAGACCCCGCGCAGCAAATGCTTTTCCCTGAAATTGGAAACACGGCTTGGATGTGCTCTATAATGCCGCGTGTGAAAATGTGCCTGTTCCAAGCCCCAATTTTCCTATTTTTTGATGTTATTTTGCGCCACCCGGCGGTGGCTCTTGGTGAAAGGGTGACAAGTGTTTGGGATTCTGCGGCATCTTCCCGGTCTTTTCTCCCACGATATGGCGATTGACTTGGGAACTGCGAACACGCTGGTCTTTGTGAAGGGTCAGGGTATTGTGCTGAGCGAACCATCGGTGGTGGCCATTAACAAAGACACCGGCGAGGTTCGGGCGGTGGGGGTGGAAGCGAAGAACATGATCGGTCGAACGCCGGGCAACATCGTGGCGATTCGCCCGATGAAGGATGGGGTGATTGCGGATTTTGAGATCACAGAGCGGATGCTCCGGCATTTCATCCAGAAAGTGCACAACAACCGGCGGCTGGTCTGGCCGCGGGTGATTGTGAGCGTTCCATCCGGCATCACCGCCGTTGAACGCCGCGCCGTAACGGAAAGCGCCAAGCAGGCGGGCGCTAACAAGGTCTATATCATCGAGGAACCAATGGCCGCCGCGATTGGCGCGGGGCTGCCGGTACAGGAACCGCAGGGCTGCATGATTGTGGATATTGG
>CAZLII010000664.1:0-2847 GCA_964559065.1 uncultured Nitrospirales bacterium
AGTCAAAGGCCAAACACCAGCCCTCTCCCTCTGGGAGAGGGGTGGGGTGAGGGGGAAAGATCAACATAATAGAAGGCTTTTCTCAGCGCCAAGAATATTTTGGACAGCACTGATATGACATCATTTGTTTTCCAGAAATGCTTTCCTCGGCGCTCTCTTTGTTTCTGCGTTGAATGATCCATGAATTGCTTGCATGTTTTTTCCTGTGGCGGCCAAAGCGGTTCATTCAATTATGGGATGCCGAGCACATAGTCAATGGAAAAATCGCCGCTACTGGCGCCGTTGCCGGGGTCGAGGCGGATGCCGGTGATGGTCTTTCCCGCCCATTGGGGATGATCCGCAAGGGGGATTCGGTATTCACGCCATTCCCCATCCGCGATGATGTCGAACAGGACCACGCGGTCTTCGGTAAAGCCCGGTGCGTCCGCCGTGGCCCAATAGAATTGCCCTTGGCGCCCCGCATTGACGCGCATACGCACTTCCAGGGCGGCGTAGCGGTCCGGGGAAATGCGGAGTGCGCTGCGCACAAGATAGGGGTCGGGTCCGGTTATTAGACCATGCAGTGCGCCATCCTGTAGGGTCAACGCGGTAATGTGGTTGATCGCGGACCAGCCTTCCGCGTCGCGTTCAAAGTGAAAGGCGATGGCTTCGCGCACTTCCGGCAATCGTTCCACTGCGCGGAACCGCGCCCCCTCCACCCGGACATTCCCATGGTGGGATGAAGATGTGAACCGGATGGAGCACATCGCCATGGATTCGTTGTACTGCCAGGCGGGCGCGTCGCCGCGCACAATGTCGTCGCGTTCCGGCAGGGGATTTCCGTCCAGCAATACGGCGGCGGGCCGCGCCACGTTGGCGATCAGCGCTGTTTCTCCCTGACCTTTGGGATACGCGATGCGGAAGGTCAAGACATCATCCGCCCAGACAGCATTGCGGATGGCAGTGGTGGCAGACAGATGCAGGCGGTGCGGCGCATTGCCGAGGATGTGTGTGCGCGGCGATTCCGGCATGCCCAGCACCGTGAGCAGGACTTCGAGAATCTGCCGGGGCGGGAAGACCCACGCCGAGGTCGTGCCATCGAGGGCGCTGTACGAATCCGGCCAGAGCGCCACCTCTTCGCCGTCCGGCGCCTGCTGGTGCATGGCGCTGTGCAGGATGAGTGTGGCGATGTTTTCCCATGGCATGCTTTGATCGAATTCATACAAGTCCAGGTAGGCGCTCGCCAGACACAGCCCGTTCCACTGCACGATGTTGCCGAACCACGAATGTTTCATCAGCGTCGCGCCGTAAACGGGGATGCTGCCGCCCAGCATATAGGGACGACCCTCTTCCGCCCAGAAGTAGATGAACGGCAGTCCGCGTCGCGCCCATGTCACCGCCGCGCGAAGCCAGCGCTCTTCGCCGCTGAAACGGTAGGCTTCAAGGAAGGCGTCCACGGCATAGGCCGCGGCCAACACATCCGGCGCATGGACCGGCACCTCCCACACCTGCGCCGCGCGCGGCACGCGGAACTCGGTCATTTTTTCCAGCACGGGGACCATGGTTTCGTAAGCGCGACGTTCCCCCGCGATGCGCGCATAGCGGAGGATGGTGCGCGCGTTGGCCGCCAGCGTGCCGAGTTCAAGCGCGTCGTGTTCGCCGAGGATGTGGTAGTCGAATCCCTTGAAGATGCCGGTGTCCTCGAAATCCGCATTGAAGCGCCAGAAGCCGTCATCGTCCCGCGAAGCGATCAGCCCGGCGATGGGCGCAGGGTCGCCCACGCCGAAGTCGGGCCGCATGTGAAATCGCAGGGCGTCAATGCGCGCGGGATAGCCGATTTCTGTGGCCATTTCCCCGGCGAAGGCGCGGCAGCGCTCGCGCAACGCAGGGTCCGGACTCATCAGCGCACCCAGCAGCAAATCCGCGATGAATTGCGGCGGCCGCGCGAGATAGGACATGAGCGGATGTCCGTGCTTGGTGGTCCACCACTGCCGGGTTTCCGCGTCCCACAGCGATTCCAGATAACCGCGCATGGAAAAGGCGATTTCGGCGTCGTAATCGCCCCGTGGGGGCGGCGCGATATCGGGATAGCCGTACACTTGGAACCAGGCGTCCATGGCGGTCAATGCGTCGCTCGCCGAGCCGTCCGCATAGATGTAGCACAGAAGCGTCATCCCCGGTGCTTCAGGCAGGAAGTAGGGAGTTTCCGCAATGCGCGTGTTCGGCGCGAGGAAATCCGGCGCGCTTGGCATTTGCAGCCCGATCAAGTGCATGCGCTGGTGGTTGAAACGGTCCGGGGAGGCGAAGACCGCTGCGGGCCGGTCGTGTATGCCATCCCAAGGCGCTCTTGGGTTCCAAAGCAGCCCCACCGTGCCGACCTTGCCGTGGATGCCCATGGCGGGGATGGTGATCATGTTGGGGTGCGGCACATAACGCACCTGGTGCGGGTGGCCCTCCTCGATGACGAGTGTGTTCGAGGACATCTCATCACCGACGAGCCATTCCACGCCGGGAAACACCGCCTCATCGCGGTCCAGCACATAGAGCATCGGCCCATGAAAACGCAGCACCGGCAATTCAGACTGCCAAATCAGTAGATACTCCACTGAAATGACGTCAGGTCGTGGCCCCAGCGTGAACCGTGCGCAAACCTGCAAGTCTTTGCCTTCGACATCTTTCTCGGTGCAATACAGCGCAATGCCACGCGCCTGCTCCCTTGTTCCAAGTCGCGCGGAAAGGTCGGCGAAGAGGGTGCGGGTGATGTGCTGTCCGGCCCTGTCTTTGTACGTAATGACGCTGAGTGACGGCATCCACGCAGCGGTTTTCCAGCCCTGCGGCGTGTTCAGAAGCAATTCACCGGGACCGAAC
>CAZLII010000665.1:0-2834 GCA_964559065.1 uncultured Nitrospirales bacterium
AATGGGGACAGTCCCGTCTCGCGCGCGGTGCGCGCTCGCTTGGGACAGTCCCCATTTTCCAAGCAAGAACGTGTCCCGCGTTTTTGCGAAATGAGCACAAAACCCGTGAAATCATATCCATTACGCGCCTGTGAACAGTTGCGAAAACGCGGGGAAGGGCCGTGTCGTCCATGCGAAAATGCAGTTGCGGCGCCGGACAATCGCTGAAATCCCCCCGAACCGGCCGAACACCCGTAGACACGCCGCGCAATAGGCATCGCCACGCCCATTCCCTCCATGACTCCCGTTTCATGTTGCGCTCCCCTTATGCCGCGCATTCAATCCGGGTTCCCACTTCAAGCAGCCGTTTGTCAGAACGCCATATACTGTCAGCATACCGCCTGGTTGCCGATATATCAATTTGTGTTCGGCGCTGCCCAAATCCGCACGTAAGAAACGCGGCAGGATGCCGCGTCTACTTTATCGTCAATGTAGATGCGGCATCTTGCCGCATCTACATTTGATGTTTTGATCAAGAGATACATGTGCTTGTGCTCGAAACGCATTTCTTTAAATGATTCGGCGTTGCTTGGTTTTTCAGAGAAACAATACGATGCCAGTCTGTATTACGTGCGGCTTTGGGGTCTGCCCGGAGAATCCAGATCATTTGGATTCATTGATTGCCATCCGGGGCTTGCCGGATGCGCCAGCCATTTGCGAAATGGGCTGTTCGATGGTTCCGGCGCAAGGAATGCCGGTTTCGCAAATGCCTCGAGTGGTATTTTGCAGATTTTTCCGGGAAGGTGTATGATTGGCATGCAGGTGGAAGGTGCGATGGAAGGTGGGCATGGGTATGCTGAAGCATGCCCGGTAACAGGCGAAGGTCCTTCATGGGAGGGCGACCATGCCGGAGTTTGTATTAGGGACAGGGCAACAGCAGAGTCTTCGCACCGTCATCAGTATGATCGAACAGCATCTGAGACGATCACAGGGCGTGCCGCGCCGGATTGAGGCGCATTCGGAGACACTTGAACTGACGGCGGAGCGTCCGGAATTCAAGGGGGAATTCGTCAAATTCGCAGTGCGGCTGCATCCCAACGAGAAATGCCTGCAAGCGTTGACTTCGCTTTCCAAGGAATATGCCGACTCCTGTTCCTTCACCCAGGAAGACGGGGCGGTGGTGTTGAATTTTCCGCCGCAGGGCGCCAAGCCCTCGCAACGGACTTTGGAGGCGGTGGAGAAAGCCTCGCGCTGCATCACGCTTCCCGAAGTGTGGCGCGTCCGGGGCGAGAATTACCGCATTGACCGCATCAGTCCTGAACTGCTGTTCCAGGCGATGCTGCAATACAAAGCGAGCGACGTCCACCTGTCTCCGGGCCTTTGCCCCGTGTTTCGCATTGATGGCGACGTGCACAATTCGGAACTGATGGGGCCGTTGTCCTCCGTGCAGATTCTTTCGTTGATAAGGGAGATCGCACCGCCGGAATGTTATACCGAATTTGAGATGTCGAAGCAGACCAGTTTCGGCTATCACCAGATCGGCATGGGCTATTCGCGGGTTTCGGCATTCGTCAAGACCGGCGCGCCGCATTGCACGTTCCGCTTTCTGCCCGAAGTCATCCCTTCCTTTGAAGAATTGAACATGCCGAACGACCTCATGGAGAGGCTGGCCTCGCTCCCGCGCGGGCTGCTGCTCGTGACGGGCATGACCGGTAGCGGCAAGACCACCACAGTTGCGGCGTTGCTCGACTACATTAATGCCCACCGCGCGACCCACATCATCACGATTGAGAATCCGATTGAATACGTGCACGCCAACAAGAAGTCCGTCATATCGCAGCGGAGCCTTGGGACCGACGTGAATTCGTTCAACGATGCCGTGAGCGGCGCCCTGCGCCATGACCCCGATATCATCCTCATCGGGGAGATGCGCGATCCGGACACGATCCGCGCGGCCATCAATGCCGCGGCGACCGGTCACCTCGTGTTGAGCACGCTGCACTCCAACACCGCCTACGAAGTTGTCAACCGCATTGTCAGTTACTTCGATCCCATCGAACGCGACCTGGTGCGTCTGCAAGTGCGCGACTGCCTGCGCGGCGTCATCTGCCAACGGCTGGTGCCGAAGATCGGCGGGGGCCGCGTGCCCGCACTCGAAGTGTTGTTCAACGATATCAAGGCCATCGGCGATGGCATCATCAGCGGCGATTCAGACCTCATGCGCGTCGGCATGCAGCAAACCGTGTCGCATTCATTCCTGTTTGAGCAGTACCTGCACAGGATTTACAAAGACGGCTTGATAGACCTGGACCATGCGCGGGAAAACTGCACCGACGCCAGCGTATTCGACCAGTTGCACATGGGCACGTACTCCGTTCCGCGTCTGGATTCGATCAAGAACAAGGGCGACCACGACATGTTCAAGGCGTGAGGTCTTCCAGACCGTTCGAAATGCCGCCCGACGCCTCAAGATCGCCGCGAGCAAGGTCAATGCGCTTGTGAATCTGCGCCCGCCGCGCCGGGTCGCCGCCGGGAGTATGCAACGCCCTGTTCCAATATTCCAAGGCGTTCTGCAGGAGGCGTCGGCGGTCGGGGGCATTTTCCGCCAGCCGCGCCCGTTCCAGGCACATATCGCCCAAATCAATATAGTCCGCATCGGCGGAGTCGTTGCGCGCCAGACGCGCCGCCTGCAGATAGGCCGATTCCGCCGCAGCGTATTCGCCCATCATGCGATGGGCCGCCGCAAGGCTGCGCAGGACCTGCAGCGCCGTCGCGGGGTCTTCAATCTGGTGTGCAGGCGCGCGCAGTGTTTCCACCGCCTTTGGGTAGTTGCCCAATTCAAAATAAAGTACGCC
>CAZLII010000666.1:0-2822 GCA_964559065.1 uncultured Nitrospirales bacterium
GTTCTGGAGTACAGGCTTTAGCCTGTCATGGTTCTGGAGTACAGGCTTCAGCCTGTCGGTCTGCAGGCGGCACGCCTGCGCAACGGTTCTGGTACCCCGGCATGAACCCTTCCACGGAATATGGCGAAGCGCGCTTTCCAAGGCGCGACGCCGAACGCCTGTTTCGGCATCCGCGCGAAGTGCTGATTGCATCTACTGTCGGCGAGGTGCGATCGGTTCTGGAGGCGGTGGAATCCGCCGTCGCCAAGGGCTGTCATGCCGCAGGTTTCATCGCATATGAAGCAGCCCCGGCCTTTGACCCGGCATTTCGCGTTCACCTGAATCCGGACTTCCCATTGGTATGGTTCGGTTTGTACGACGCCCTTGAGACAACCCCGCCACCGACGGCATCCCTGCCGGCGCATGCCGCCGGCGCGTGGAATTCCCCCCTGGACCGTCCGACCTATGATGCGGCCATTGCCCGCATTCGCGAACATATCGCCGCGGGCGACACCTACCAGGTGAATTTCACCTTCCCCATGCGCGCGCCGTTCGAGGGCGATGCGCTGGGCTGGTTCCGCATGCTGTGCGCGGCGCAGCGCGCGGATTATTGCGCCTACATTGACACGGGCCGTTTCAAGGTGTTGTCCATTTCCCCGGAACTTTTCTTTGACCTCGATGGCGACGTCATCACAACGCGGCCCATGAAGGGAACACGCCCGCGCGGTCGCTGGCCGGAGGAAGACCTGGAGCGCGCGCAGGAACTGCGCGCTTCGGACAAGGACCGCGCCGAAAATGTGATGATTGTGGACCTGTTGCGAAACGATCTCGGTCGCATCTGCGAAACCGGTTCCGTTGCCGTCCAACGCCTCTTCGATGTCGAGCGGTATGAAACCGTCTGGCAGATGACTTCCACCATCACGGGCCGCACGGCGGCTGGACTCCCGGAGATTTTCCGCGCGCTCTTTCCCTGCGGGTCCGTCACGGGTGCGCCGAAAATCGAGACCATGCGCATCATCCGCGAGGTGGAACCGCATCCGCGCGGCGTCTATTGCGGAGCGGTCGGGTGGTACAGCCCAGACCGCCGCGCCCGGTTCAACGTCGCCATCCGCACCGTCGTGGTGGACACGGAAAAGCAGGAAGCGCAATGTCACGTGGGCGGCGGCATCACCTGGGATTCCAGCGCCGGCCTTGAATACGAAGAATGCCGGACCAAGGCCGCATTTCTCACCCTGCGCCGTCCGGAATTCTCCCTGCTGGAAAGCCTCCGGTACGAAGGTGATTACTTTCTTCTGGAAGCGCATCTCCGACGCCTTGCGGCATGCGCCACGTATTTCGGATATGCCGTGGATATTGAGATGATGCGCCGGCGTCTATTGGACTACGCGAAAAGTCTTGGCGCAGGCGCGCACAAGGTCCGACTGCTGTTGCATCGCCAGGGCAAACTACATATCGAGAGCGCGCCGGTCACCCCAGCAGGGCGAGTGCACGTGGGACTTGCGCCTTTCCCCGTGGATTCCAACGATGTTTTCCTGTATCACAAGACCACGCACCGGGAAGTCTATGATCGCGTCAGGGCCACACGCCCCGATTGCGATGATGTTATTCTCTGGAATGAACGCGGGGAGATTACCGAAAGCACGGTCGCCAATATCGTGTTGGATATGGATGGCGCGCTGTTGACGCCGCCCCAATCCGCCGGACTGCTTGCGGGATGTTTTCGGGCGCATCTGCTGGAAACCGGCGCAATCCGCGAGGCGGTATTAAGAAAAGAGGACATTGCCCGCGCCCGGAAACTCTTTCTCATCAACTCGGTGCGGCAATGGATAAAGACCGACTGGATTGACCATAATTATTAGCGCAGAACAGTGCCGACAGAAATATTCTTGGCACTATGACAAGCCATCTATCATGTTGATCTGCCACCCTCACCCCACCCCTCTCCCAACGGGAGAGGGAGATTATTGCGAAACATGAAGAATGCGGCTACTCCCTCTCCCTCCGGGAGAGGGGTGGGGTGAGGGGAACAGAAAAGCCCTGATTGGGTTCTACAGCACGAATCGCGATGGAACCCACCATTGCGCTATGCGGGAAGACAGCGAACTTGACGCATCAGCCCCCCTGCAAGAATTCGCATAACGGCTCAGAAGGACGCATCGTCGGCATTCTCTTCCTGGGCGGCGGCGCGCAATTCGAGAAGTATTTCGGAGATGCGTCCGTGGTGCGCCGCAGGCGCCTGTACACATCCCCACCCCTTCTGCGCCTGAAAAACGCCATCATAGACGGCATCATAGTAGGAGCGCATGATATGCGGGATGTTTTCCTCCACAAGCAGGGATTCCAGAAGCCCCGCTTCCAACTCATTTCCGATTTCCGCCGCCTTGACAAAATCATCCATGTCCAGTCTCCCCGCTATGCGTTGGACAGCGGCATCACGCGCGCCAGTTCTTCAATGGTGGTAATTCCTTTTCGGGCTTTTTCCATGGCGTCATCGGCGAGCGTTTTCATGCCTTTGCTCACAGCCAGCCGGTGCAACTGCGCGGTGGTGGGGCGCTGCAGCACATATTCGGCGATCTCCAGATTGACCTGGAGAAATTCGCCGACGCTCGCCCGGCCGCGATAGCCGATGCCCTGGCAGGCCTTGCAGCCTTTGCCGCGAAAGAACTCTCCCTTTTCCTCTTCCTGTCCGAAATGGCGGAACAGGATGGGGTCGGGCGTGTAGGGTTTGGCGCAGTCGGGGCAATTCAGGCGCAGCAGGCGCTGGGCCAGCACGCCGCTCACGCTCGAAGCGACGAGAAACGGTTCGATACCCATGTCGAGCAGGCGGGTAAAGACGCCCGCAG
>CAZLII010000667.1:0-2815 GCA_964559065.1 uncultured Nitrospirales bacterium
AAAGCGGTGGCAAGCCACCGCAGTCCCAAAAAAACGTCATCCTTGGATTTGATTCAGACGGCTGGTGTGTTTCCTATTTTGGACAACACTGAGACGGGATCAAGATTATCTCAACAAACGAAGAGGTGCCCGGTTTGGAAACCTTCGGTCGCAACCGTGGCTCGGTCAGGAGACCGGCCACAACAGGCGGTGCGGATTGTGGCGCAACGGATAATTTGATAAGATTCAGAAGTGAGCAAGGCGTTTTACGGCGGGGCGCGCCATTCCGGCACACAGATTTCCCGCCGCCATCAAGACTGGACGGAATTGTCCGGTATGGATGCGCCTGACAGGAGTCTTTAATGGACGATCCCCTGATTATTGCGGGCCGGTCTTTTCGGTCGCGTTTAATGGTTGGCACAGGTAAATTTCCGTCAGCGGCGGCGTTGCGCGCGGCGTTGGATGCGTCGGACGCGGAGATCGTGACGGTCGCCCTGCGCCGGGTGGACTTGTCGCGCCCGGAGAAAGAGGGCATCCTGAGCGCGATTGACCCCCGGCGGCATTTGATCCTGCCGAACACGAGCGGGGCGCGCACGGCGGAGGAGGCGGTGCGCCTGGCGCGGCTGGCGCGCGCGGCGGGGCTGGAACCGTGGGTGAAACTGGAATTGACACCGGAACCGCGCTATCTGCTGCCGGACCCCGTGGAAACGCTCAAGGCGGCGGAGATGCTTGTGCGCGAGGGCTTCGTTGTGCTGCCGTACATCCAGGCCGATCCGGTGCTGGCGAAGCGTCTGGAAGAAGCCGGCGCAGCCACCGTGATGCCGCTCGGCGCGCCCATCGGCAGCAATCGCGGCGTGCGCACCCGCGACATGATCCGCATCATCATCGAGCAGGCAAACGTGCCTGTGGTGGTGGACGCGGGGCTGGGCGCGCCCTCGCACGCGGCGGAAGCGATGGAATTGGGCGCGGACGCAGTGCTGGTGAACACGGCGCTCGCGGATGCGACCGATCACGCCGGCATGGCGCGCGCCTTTGCACTGGCGGTCGAGGCGGGGCGCATGGCCTATCTGACCGGTCTGGGGCCGCAACGCGACGCCGCTGAAGCGTCTTCGCCGCTGACCGGGTTCCTCTTCGAGTCACCCGTTGAAAAAGAGGCGACGCCGTGAGTTTTCTGCCCATGATGGAAGCGTGGCCCCGGCCGCGCGTCGAGGCATTGTATGCCGGCATCACGCCGGAAGAGGTGGACGCGGCGCTCCACCGGGACCGGCGGTCCCTGCGTGATTTGGCGGTGCTGCTCTCGCCTTTCGCCCGGCCCCGACTGGAAGACATGGCGCACGAGGCGCATCAACTCACCCGGCGGCATTTCGGGCGCACCGTGAGCCTCTACGCGCCGCTCTACATTTCCAACCTCTGCGCGGCGGACTGCCTCTATTGCGGCTTCGCCGCGCATTCCGGCAGCAGGGAAAAGCGCACCACGCTCAGCCCGGAGCAAATCCGTCGGGAGTGCGAAGCGCTGCAGGCGATGGGATACCAGAGCGTGCTGCTGCTTACCGGCGATGCGCCCCGCGCCGTGCCGCTGAACTACATTGCCGACGCGGTCGGCATCGCCCGCGAATTTTTCCCGTCCGTTGCGGTGGAAATCTACGCCCTGGACACGGACGGCTACCGGACGCTGTGCGGGCGTGGGCTGGAAGGCGTCACGCTCTACATGGAGACTTATGATCGCGAGACCTATGCCATGGTGCACCAGGGCGGCGACAAGGTGAACTACGACTTTCGGCTCGATGCCATCGCGCGCGCGGGTGAAGCCGGCGCGCGGCGTTTGAGCATCGGCGCGCTGCTCGGTCTCTGCGATTGGCGTATTGACGTGATCTGGCTGGCGATGCATGCGCGATGGCTGCAAAAACAGTGCTGGCGCAGCGCCCTGTCCATTTCATTCCCGCGCCTGCGGCACACCCCGCCGCGTTTTGCCATCCCCTGCCCCGTGAGCGACGCCGACCTCGTCCAGATCATGCTTGGTCTGCGACTTTTTCTGCCGGAAGTCGGGTTCAACCTCAGCACCCGCGAAACCCCGGCCTTCCGAGACAAACTCATCCCCCTCGGCATCACTGCCATGAGCGCCGGGTCCTCCACCCGCCCCGGCGGCTACGCCACCCACCGCGCCGGATTCACCGGACATTCCCGCCCTGGCACCCCCGTCCTGGAACAATTTGAGATTGACGACCGCCGCTCGCCCGCCGAAGTCGTCGCCGCCATCCGGCGCGCGGGCTACGACCCCGTCTGGAAAGACTTCGACCGCGCTTATGACAACAACTAATCTCGAAAAGGGAGACAGAACCTTTGCAGGGAGGATAAAAGCAAAGGAGACGGGATTATCCCTTTGTTCTCAAGAAGTGTTGCGGCCGAAGTGCTTGGCGACGTATGCCCGCAGGAGATTGGCGGCTTCATCCTTGCATTTGCCGCAGACGGTGCTGATCTTGGTGCGCTCCTGCAAATCTATGAACGTGCGCGCGCCCTCAACCACGGCTTCCTCGATTTCGCGATCGGTGACGTGCATGCACTCGCACACCAGCCGCGCCTCTTCGCGCTCAATGCGGTCTTCCATGCCGTGGCGCGCATAGTAGTCGTTGATGGCGGCGCGGAGCGCCTTGTCGCCGAGCACGGAGCAATGGTACTTGTGTTCCGGCAACTGGCCGAGCGCCTCGCCGATTTGCGCCGGGGTGATATGGTACGCCTCTTCCAGGGTCATGCCCGTGACCATTTCCGACAGGACCGAGGTGCTGGCGGTGGCGCTGGCGCAGCCGTAGGTCTTCCATTTGCAGTCGGTGATGACGCC
>CAZLII010000668.1:0-2808 GCA_964559065.1 uncultured Nitrospirales bacterium
TTGCGGGATGCCCCGTGCATGTGGATATTCCGGGATTCATCAGTCTGGTGCAGGAAGGCCGATTCATCGAGGCGGCCCACAAACTCAAGGAACAAAACGCCCTGCCGGCGGTCTGTGGGCGGGTCTGTCCGCAGGAGGAGCAATGCGAGATCAAGTGCATCCTCGGCGTGAAGGGTGAGCCGGTCGCCATCGGGCGGCTTGAACGCTTCGTGGCGGATTATGAACGCGCCTCCGGCAACATCGAACTGCCGGACCTGCCGCCCAAGACCGGCAAGCGCATCGCGGTGGTGGGCGCAGGCCCCGCCGGCCTCACCGTCGCCGGCGACCTGATTCGTCTCGGCCATGACGTGACGGTATTTGAAGCGCTGCAAGCCCCCGGCGGCGTGCTCACCTATGGCATTCCGGAATTCCGCCTGCCCAAGGAAATCGTCTATGCGGAAGTGAATTTCCTCGAACGGATGGGCGTGGAATTCGTGATGGACTTCGTCGTGGGCCGCAACGCCACCGTCCGCGAGTTGATGGAAGAGGAAGGCTACGACGCGGTATTCATCGGGTCCGGCGCGGGCCTGCCATCATTCATGAGCATTCCCGGCGAAAACCTGGTCGGCGTCTATTCCGCCAACGAATATCTCACCCGGTCCAACCTGATGAAGGCGTACCTGTTCCCGAAATACGACACGCCGCCCATCAAGCGCAGCCGCGTCGCCGTGATCGGCGGCGGCAATGTCGCCATGGACTCGGCCCGCACCGCCCTGCGCCTTGGCGGAGACGTCACCATCGTCTATCGTCGCGCCCGGGAACAGATGCCGGCCCGCGCCGAGGAAATCCACCATGCCGAAGAAGAGGGCGTCAAGATGATGCTCCTCAACAACCCCACCCGCATTCTTGGCGACGAGCGCCACCGGGTCGTCGGCATGGAATGCATCAAGATGGAACTGGGCGAACCGGACGCCTCCGGGCGCCGGCGGCCAATACCTGTCAAGGGATCGGAATTCATCCTTGATGTGGACACCGTGATCGTCGCCATCGGCAACACGCCCAATCCGCTGATCCCCCAGACCATGCCCGGGCTGGAAACCACCAGACACGGCACCATCGTTGTGGATGAGAACACCATGGCGACGGCCGTGCCCGGCGTCTTCGCCGGCGGCGACATCGTCTCCGGCGCCGCCACCGTCATCAGCGCCATGGGACAGGGCCGCATCGCCGCGAAGTCCATCCATGAATACCTCATAGGGCCAGAAGCAGCGCCCAGCGAAGAAACCGCCGCCGCACAAGAAGCATAAACCAAGCGTGCTCTCGTTCTGGAGTGCTCCCGTTATGGAGTACAGGCTTCAGCCTGGGACCGTTCTGGAGTACAGGCTTCAGCCTGTGGGCTGCGGGCGGACTGGCGTGCCTTCTACAAAGTCCGACATGTCCGACCCGTCCGACATGTCCGACCCGTCCGACATGTCCGACCCGTCCGACAACCTCAAACCAAGCCCTGGCCGCAGCATTCATCTCCATCTCCCCCAGAATTTTCCGGCGCCCCTGCGTGTTTCTTCATCAAGTGGCGCGCCACGCGCCATAACGAAAGCGGCCAATCCCGTGATATCCTTTCACAGACAACCCGGGAACCGAAGGCGCGCCGCCTGGATGGTCCACGCGGCATGGCTGGCGGTATTCATATCACTTTCGGGATGCCTCGAAAATGCGCCTCGTCCAGCGGGGCCGACACAGGAGCATGAGGCGGCCATGAACGAAACCATCACGCTGAGCGATGAAGAATGGCGGCAACGGCTGACGCCGGAGCAATACCATGTGACCCGCGAAAAGGGCACCGAGCGGCCCTTCACCGGCAAATACTGGAATGCGAAGATGCTGGGCGCCTACGTCTGCGTCTGTTGCGGACAGGAACTGTTTCAATCCGAGACGAAATTCGATTCCGGGTGCGGCTGGCCCAGTTTCCACACGCCCGCCGCCAAAGAACATATCGCGGAGGCCTTGGACACCAGTTTTGGGATGCGGCGCACCGAAGTGCTGTGCAGCAGGTGCGGCGCGCATCTCGGTCACGTCTTCGAAGACGGCCCCGCGCCCACCGGCCTGCGCTACTGCATCAACTCCGCTGCACTGAATCTTATTGAGCGCAGCACAGAACCGGAAACGCACAATGATCATGACTTGATGGAGGGAGAATAATCTTCCGCGTTTCACAAGCCCCGCATCACGAGTGAGCGATGGCGAAGCGACGCAGTATGAAAAGGTAGAGGGCAAGGCTGACGCCGACATACCCGGTGTACAACGCAATCAGGAGCCGGTTCCACGGCAGACTCTCGGCGTGGATGCTCACAACATAACCCGCGACAACAATCAGCAGCAATACTGCGGCGCACACCCGTAGCGACACGGGCATCGGGCCGACTCCCTGGCGCACCCTCACGATATACAGCACGTATGCGATGCTCGCGGGGATGAGGAACGCCAGCGACACGACAATGCCCAGCCATGCCGGCCAGTCGAGTTCATGAATTTTCGTGAAGCCGATGTACGCGTTCCGGAAAACCGTGAATGACGCAAACCACAGGGGAAACCCCGCGCCCCAGATGCATTCTTTCGCCGTAATCGGGCGCGCCGCGCCGCCTTCCGGGCGGTTGAAAAGA
The DNA here is from genome assembly GCA_964559065.1 of uncultured Nitrospirales bacterium. Lineage (GTDB taxonomy): Bacteria > Hydrogenedentota > Hydrogenedentia > Hydrogenedentales > CAILVY01 > CALEDJ01. The sequence goes on from CAZLII010000668.1 coordinate 2,640, forward strand.
TAAAAGGCCAACCCGAATGCCAGGCCGCCGCCCAGGCCGATGCTCATCTCCCAGTTCTTCCACCAATCCAGTTTCAGGGCCGAGCCGTGCATCGTCTGCCAGTAGCCGCCTACCGTGAACGGGATCGCGCGGCGCAGCGCCAGCACAAGCATCAAGGCCACGGCGCCCC
>CAZLII010000669.1:0-2801 GCA_964559065.1 uncultured Nitrospirales bacterium
CAGGGGTCCAGACCGTTGCAGGGACGCAAGAAGACGCTTCCGGGAATACCAAGGCATAAAGCGTGTTACAATAATGTTGTCAAGGGCAGTGATGATTCTTTCACAAAAACAGGTATTCATTCTTGCGTCAGGCGATAGTGTATGGAGGCACTTGGATGCGTGGCGGCATGAGATTCCGTAGGATCGTAAATCCGCGCGCATAAGCACAGGGGAACGTTGTATGACAAAGTCCACGACTGGAAAAAGAGTCGCGATTCAAGCATTGTTGATCGCGGTGCTGGCGATGAGTCTCGCCTTCTCAACAGCGGCCGAGACCATTTACCGCTTCAGTCCGACCACCGGGGCGATTCCGGTGACGCTGGGGGTGGAAAAAACCCTGCCGGCCGACCCGCCGGACGATACGCTGACGCAGAACGGCCTGACCTTCAGATTGTATTACATGGACATTCGCAACAATACGCATGTCGGTTTTGCGAATGACGCGCCGGGTGGACCTGACGCCCAAAACCGGTTGAAAGAAGTGCTGCAATATATCGCCGACACCCTGAACACGCCCGGCACGCTGGATGTGCTGATGATGGAATCAGAGACGGACGGCACCGGTTATCTGGCCTATGCGGGCACCTACTACGCCGGCGCGCCGGGCTGGCAGCCGGGAGCGAGCCTGTATCGCCTGACACATGGTTCAAAGCCTTTCGGCCCATCCTATGAAGAGATTTTTGTGGTGGTGGATTTTGGCCGTCCCTGGAATCTCAGCACCGGAACGCCCGGCGGCGGCCAAGTGGACTTCATGACGGTTATGCTCCATGAAATCACGCATGGACTGGGCTTTGTTTCCTTGAGCAACAGCACCGGCGGCAGCCAAATCGCCCCGAATGTCTATTCGGTATTGGACCAATTCATCGCGCGGCGCACCGGCATGGTGTCTCTCTTCGCCGGCAGCCCGCCCAGTTTTGTCGGAAATCTTGCCGACCTCACCAGCAACGACTTGGCGTGGTCGGGGCCAGCGGCGTTCGCGCGTTATGGTCAGGGGGTGGCCCCCGGCGTTTATGCGCCCGCGACTTGGGCGCAGGGCAGCAGCCTCAGCCATTGGAACACGGGGCACATCGTGGGCGGGGCGGTGATGGAACACGCCATCGCGATGGGCATGATGCGACGGCAATGGGCGCCGGTGGACATGGGCGGCCTGATTGACATCGGCTATGCCGGCATCGCCGGCAGTTACCACAGCGCCGACCAGAATCAAGACAACCAGATCAGCCTGTCCGAATTGCTGCGCGTCATCCAGTTCTTCAACTCGACCGGCTATTGCTGCGCGGAGAATCCCGGCGACACCGAGGATGGCTATATTCCCGGTCCCGGCCCGGACCACTCCTGCGCACCGCACTCCAGCGACTACAACCCCCAGAACTGGGTGATCAGCCTCTCCGAACTGCTGCGCCTGATCCAGTTCTTCAATTCCGGCGGTTACCACGCCTGCCCCGGCGAGGACCCCCCCACTGAGGACGGTTTCTGCGTGGGTCCGGCAAAATAGCCGGGATACTTTTTCTTTCATTTTATGTCGCGACGGATCGCAAACCTGTGTGCGCACATCCAGCCCGATGCATGGCGCATATGCACGTGCGACATCAACCGACGTGTGCGCCCGACGCTTGTGTCTTCATTTCGTCGTGACCCGCGCGTTGTCTTCCAAATCGTTGCGCGGTTCTGTGACCACGACCGCGTCCGTGCCGATGCCCGATACGATTTCCGCCCAGTCGTCGTTTTTCAGTCCAATGGTCACGGGGATGATGCGGGCGCGGCCGTTTTCGACGATGAACACATGCCATTGACCTTCGCGGCGGAAGGTGGCGCGTTCGGGCACGGCGAGCACGTCCTGGTTTTCCGCTGTGACGATTTTCACGTCGAGGCGGGTGCCGGGGCGCAGCACGGGTACGGGGTCATCGAAAGCGATGATCACCTTCACACGCTGCTGTTCGATGCCAAGGGCGGAAATTTTCATGAAGGCCGAGGGATAAATCCGTTTTACCGTGCCGGTATGCGTCGCGTCGCCGAGTGCCCTGCCGGAAATCTCCACGGGATTCCCGGGTTTCACCTTGACCACTTCCTCGGAGAGCACATCGCATTCGATTTCCAGGGTGGCCATGTCACCCATTTTCACGATGGGGGTGCCGGGGAGCAGCACGCGCCGGTCTTCGACATATTTTTCCAGAATAGGCCCTGACACGGGGGCGCGGATGATGCAGCGTTCCAGGTCGCGGCGGAGGATTTCCAGTTGCGCTTCCAGCCGGGCGATATCGGCTTCATGCACCGTGCGCAGAAACTCGTTGTCGTCTACCGAACCGCGCAGGCGTTGCTCGTTCAACGTCACGATTTCCAGGTGTTTTGAGGCGGCCTCCGCCGCAAGGCGCACCCGCGCGATGTGCTGCTCCAAGCCCTTGTAGCGGCGCTCCGCCTCGTCCAGTTCCGCCTGGCTGACCACGCCTTCGGCGCGCAGGGTGCGCGCACGTTGCAGTGCGCGTTCGGCGTCGGCGAAATCAATTTCCGCGATGGCCTTGTCCTTCTCCGCGATGCGCAGCGCGTCAGCGGCCTCCTTCACGCGCAGGGCCGCCGCCGCAAGGTCCTCCGGCTTGGGTTTGCCGACATCCACCCCCTCCACTTGGGCGCGAGCCTGCTCAATAAGAAATTCCATGCCCCGGATTTGACGTTCGAGTTCAAACGGCTCGATGCGGGCGACCACGTCGCCCGCTTCCAGCATGTCGCCCGCCTTCCATTCGATGCGCTCCAGCGTGCCCGCAATG
>CAZLII010000670.1:0-2790 GCA_964559065.1 uncultured Nitrospirales bacterium
ACTCGATGTCTTCGGGGGCGGGGTGGTCTTTGAGGTATTCGTCGTAGAGCACTTGGTGGATGAATCCGGTCAGGCCGGTCCAGTTGTCTTCGGGCATCGGTTCGGACAGGGCGACATGCCATTTGAAATTGGGGAATTCGCGCTGGATGCCGTCGAAGTCCTCGACGTAGAACATCTCGCGGAGGCTGCGCGCGCCGTACCAGAAGGTGACCTTGCGCTGGGTGCGCAGGCGGCGGAACTGGTCGAAGATGTGCGAGCGCATGGGGGCCATGCCGGCGCCGCCGCCGATGAAGCACATTTCTCGGTCGGTTTCCTTGGCGAAGAATTCGCCATATGGCCCGGAAATGGTGACTTCATCGCCGGGTTTCAGGTTGAAGATGTAGGAGGACATGATGCCCGGGGGGATGCCTTGGGTGCGGGGCGGGGGCGTGGCGATGCGTACGTTGAGCATGATGATGCCGCGCTCTTCGGGGTAGTTCGCCATGGAGTAGGCACGGGTGACCGTCTCGTCGGTGGTGGAGGACAGTTCCCAGAGGTTGAATGCGTCCCAGGCGTCGCGGAACCGCTCTTCGATGTCGAAATCCTTGTAGTGGGCAGTATGCGGCGGACACTCGATCTGGATATAGCCGCCGGCGCGGAAGGGCACGTGTTCGCCGGGCGGCAGTTCCAGCACCAATTCTTTGATGAAGGTGGCGACGTTGTGGTTGGAGCGGACGCGGCACTGCCATTTGCGCACGTCGAAGACTTCGGGCGGCAGTTCGATCTTCATGTCCTGTTTGACTTTGACCTGGCAGGACAGGCGCACGCCTTCGCGCGCTTCGCGCCGGTTGATGTGGCTTTCCTCGGTGGGCAGGATGGCGCCGCCGCCCTCCTTCACCGTCACCTTGCAGACGCCGCAACTGCCCTTGCCGCCGCAGGCGGAGGGGATGAAGATTTTCTCATTGGCGAGCGTGGCCAGCAGCGTGTTGCCCGCCGGCACGTTCAGGGCCTTGTCCGGGTCTTCATTCACCAGAATGGTCACATTGCCGCTGCTGACGAGTTTCGACTTGGCCGCCATCAGCACGATGACCAGCGTGAGCACGACCAGCGTGAACATCAGCATGCCCAACAGAACAACCTGCATGGGTTCCTCGCCTCTCCTGTCCGATTAAAGTTGGATTCCCGAAAACGCCATGAAACCGAGGGCCATCAGCCCGGTCAGTATGAACGCCATGCCGAGGCCGCGCAGGCCCGCCGGCACATTGCTGTAGCGCATCTTTTCGCGTATCGCCGCCAGGCCGACGATGGCCAGCATCCAGCCGACGCCCGAACCGATGGCGAATACCAGGCTCTCGCCGAAGGCGTAGTCGCGCTGGTCCATGAACAGCGCCGATCCCAGAATGGCGCAGTTCACCGCAATCAGCGGCAGAAAGACCCCCAGCGCCGCGTATAGCGTCGGGACATACTTGTCCAGCACCATTTCAACCAGTTGCACCAGGGCGGCGATCGCGCCGATGTAACTGAGGAAACTCAGGAAGCGCAGGTCCACCTGCGCCATGCTGGGGTGAATCCAGGCCAGCGCCCCCTCCTTGAGCAGGTAGTTCAGGATCAGGTTGCTGATGGCGACCGCCATCACCAGCACGAAGATTACCGCCGTGCCCAGCCCCATCGCCGTTTCCACCTTCTTCGAGCATGCCAGAAACGAGCACATGCCCAGGAAGAAGGCCAGCGCCATGTTCTCGATGAAGGTCGCCTTGATCGCGATGTTCAGATAGTGTTCCAGCATATCACTCTTTCTCGACCTGTTCCGGCTTCCATTCGCGCAGCGCCCAAATGAACAATCCCGTCAGAATCAACGCGCTGGGCGCCATGAGCATGAGGCCGTTGGGGTTGTACCAGCCGCCCTCGGTCACCAGCGGCAGCACGCTGTAATTCAGCACCTTGCCCGACCCGAACAACTCCCTGAAGAAGCCCAGCCCAATCAGGATCATGCTGTAGCCCAAGCCGTTGCCGATCCCGTCAATGAAACTCGCCCAGGGCGGATTCTGCATGGCGAAGGCTTCCGCGCGCCCCATCACGATGCAGTTCGTGATGATCAATCCGACGAAAACCGACAACTCCCGGCTGATGGTCGGCACGAAGGCCTTGAGTATCTGGTCGGCGATGATGACCAGGGAGGCGATGATCGTCAACTGGATGATGATGCGCACGCTCGACGGCACGTAGTTGCGGATGATGCTCACGGCGAGGCACGCGAATCCCGTCACGAAAGTCAGCGAAACGGACATCACGATGGCCTTGTCCAGTTTCGTGGTGACGGCCAGCGCGGAGCAGATGCCCAGCACCTGCAGGAGAATCGGGTTGTTGTTGAACAGCGGGTCCAGCAGCACCGCCCGCTCTTTCTTGGTAAATGCGAATCCCATGACGATCAGGCTCCTTCTTCCCGGAATCGCTTCAAATAGGGGCCGAATCCATCGTCGCCCAGCCAGAATTGCAGCAGATGCGACACGCCCCGGCTGGTCAGCGTCGCCCCGGAAAGGCCGTCCACATGGTGCGGATCGGTTGCCGGCGGGCCGGCCTGCCCTTTGATTACCTCGATGCGCGGCGTCCACTCCGCGTCAAAGGCCTTGCGTCCCTCCCACAGCGCTTTCCAACGGGGGTTGTCCACCTCGCCGCCGAGACCGGGCGTTTCCGCGTGTTCATAGAACGTGAGGCCCCGGATGGTCGTGGTGTCCTTGTCCAGTGCGAGGAACCCGTACAGCGTGGACCACAAGCCCATGCCCTCGACCGGCAGCACGATCTGCGTCACGG
>CAZLII010000671.1:0-2784 GCA_964559065.1 uncultured Nitrospirales bacterium
GCGTATGGAACTTGTGATTGACGGAAAACAGGTAACCGCCGAAGCGGGCGAGACCATCTTGCAGTGCGCGTTGCGGCACGACATCGAAATCCCGCATCTGTGCACGCATCCGAGCCTGCCGCCTTACGGCGCGTGCCGGATGTGCCTGGTGGAGATCGAGGGCATGCGCGGCTTCCCCACCTCCTGCACCACCCCGGCGGCGGCGGGCATGACGGTCCGCACGAACACCCCGGCCCTGCAGGAACTGCGCCGCAACACCCTCGCCCTGATGATGATCGAGCATCCCAGCGCGTGCCTGGTCTGCGCGAAGCGCGAACTCTGCGATCAGTATCGGCCCGCATCGGAAAAAGCGGGCCGCACCACCGGCTGCCATACCTGCAACAACAAAGACGTGTGCGAGGTGCGCCGCCTTTCCGAGGAACTCGGCTTCTGTCATCTGCCCGTGCCGCCCATGTATCACCAGCGCCCCCTCGAACGCGACAATCCGTTCATTGACCGCGACCTGAATCTGTGCATCCTGTGCGGGCGCTGCGTGCGCATCTGCAAGCACCAGCACGGCGTGAGCGTGATTGATTTCGTGGGGCGCAGCAGCGCCACGAAAATCGGAGAAGCCTTTGGCCGCAGCCTCCTCGAAGCGAACTGCCGTTTCTGCGGTTCCTGCGTGGATGTCTGCCCCACCGGCACCCTCGCCGACCGCTACGCCAAGTGGTACGGCAAACCGGATAGCGCCGCTGAAACGACATGCATCTTCTGCGAGGCCGCCTGCGCCCTCAACGCGCTGGCCGCAGACGGCAAACTTGTCACTGTGCGCGCGGTAAACGAAGGCATGCCGCTGTGTGTGCTGGGCCGCTTTGCCATGGCGGAATTTCTCAACGGTACGGAACGCCTCCGCATGCCGCGTGTGCGGGTCGGGAAGGTGCTGCGCGAGTATGAATGGGACGCGGCGCTGGAAACGGCGGCGGCCAAGTTGCAGCCCTATGTCGGTTCCACCTTCGCGTTCGTATGCGACACCACCTGCACGCTCGAAGACCGGCACGTCTTCCGGAAATTCACCCGCGAAGTGATGCAGTCGGAGCATTTCATCGAATTGACACCCGACGCGCGCGGAAAAGCGCATGCCACCCTGCCAGATGGCGTCAAGGCGGCCTGTTTCACCGGCGCGTTCGCGGATGCCGATGCGCTCACGGGACTCGACTTGCTCCTCGTGCAGGACTGTTATCCCACGCCACTGAGCGAGCGCGCAGACATCGTGCTGCCTGCCGCCGTGTTCGCGGAAATCGAGGGCACTGTGGCCGATGGCGCGGGCGCGCTGCGGCCCCTCCGAAAGGCGTGCACCCCGCCTGGGCAGGCGCGTCCGGATTGGGCGATCGTGTGCGGCTTGGCCCGCGCGATGGGCGCGAACGGATTCCTCTATGAATCGGCGCGCGAGATCGCCCTGGAAGCCGGCATCGCCGAATCCGCCCTCTGGATAGCGCGCGACGAAGCCCCTGCGGCCGCCCGGGACCCCAGAGAGCGCCGCACGCATTTCCGCGGCCACGACATCGCCGAGAAGGTGCTGGGTCTGAAGAACCTGCCTCTGAACGGCGCTGCGCCCGCCGCTGCTGTCGTCGCACCCGTGGAAATGTCCCGCGCCGCGGGGAAATTCGAGATTCTTGAGAAGCGCGAGATCGTACCGAACAACCACGAGATCGTCATCCACGCGCCGCATATCGCGCGCAAGGCGAAGGCCGGCCAGTTCGTCATTGTCATGGTGGACGAAAGTTCCGAGCGCGTGCCCTACACGCTCTGCGATTGGGATGTGGAACGCGGCACGATTACCTTGGTCGTGCAGGAAATGGGGCAATCCAGCCGCAAACTTGTCCTGAAATCCGCAGGCGAAGCGCTCGCGCATGTCGTGGGGCCGCTGGGCATTCCGCTGGAGATTCAACACTACGGCACGGTGGCGTTGGCGGGCGGCTGCTACGGCGTCGGCGGCATCCTGCCGATCGCGCGCGCCATGAAGGAAGCCGGCAACCATGTGATTGCCGTGGTCGAGGCGCGCAGCCATTATCTCGCCTACTACAGCGACAAACTCGCGGAAATCGCCGATGAATTCATGCAGACCACCATTGACGGATCCTACAGTTTCCGCGGCCACGCCGTGGATTACATCGGCAAGATGCTCCAGGACGGCCGGAAACTGGATTGTGTGGTCGCCATCGGGTGCCCTTTCATGATGATGCTGACCGCGCAGGAAACCAAGCCGCATGGCGTGAAGACCATCGTGGCGCTCAATCCGATCATGCTCGATGGCACCGGCATGTGCGGCGCATGCCGCGTGTCGGTGGGCGAGGAGACAAAATTCGCCTGCGTGGACGGCCCCTTCTTTGACGGCCATCTGGTGGATTGGGACGAGGTTCGCGACCGCCGCGTGGCATACAGCGCCGAAGAGATTCAGTCCATAGGACGCACCGAGCCGATTGTGGCCGCCGCCCACCACGGCGGCGGGCACGCCTGCTCGTGCCAATAACACAACGTAGGGTGGGTGAAATGACGCGAAGCGGCATGGAACCCACCAGCAGATAGAGACAGATGAAGAGCGATGGTGGGTTTCGCTTCGCTGCGCCCACCCTGCGGATGAATTTTTAGGGAACGGAAGCATGCCAAAGGAAAAAGTGCCGAGACAGCCGATGCCAGAACAGGCCCCGGAAGACCGCGCCCGGAATTTTGACGAAGTGCCCTACGGCTACACGCCGGAAACGGCCATCATTGAAGCAAACAGGTGCATGAAGTGCAAGAAGCCCG
>CAZLII010000672.1:0-2779 GCA_964559065.1 uncultured Nitrospirales bacterium
GGCGACAAGAAGCAGGCACAACATGGCCAGCCCGCCATTGGCCACGGCGAGGCGGCCGGCGCGCACGCCGCCGCCCATGACAACCGCACCCATGATGAGCAAGCACACGCTGAAGCAATTTGCGGCGATCTGCGCCGGCATGCCCGCGCCGGTGGCGGCATACAGCAGCGCGGCCAGCGCGGGAACCGCCGCCCAGACCAGAAAGCCCCAATCACGCGCGCGCGCGCGCCGCACGGCCAGCATCAGCGCGGCGGCACACCACGCAAGCACAAGCACGTAATCCTGCGCGGATGCGATGGGATGGAATTCGTAGCCGCGCCGATAATGCCGGAAACCAATTTCCTCCCAAGGCCAGGGATATGAAAGCAAGAGCGCGAGAACGGTCAGGCCGCACACACCCGCCAGTGTGAAGGGTTGGCCGGGCACACCGTCAAAAAACGTCCTGCCGATCAGATAGAACGTCCAGAGCATCATCGCGTAGGCCAGTATCCACAGGCCGGGCAGGTTCTTCTCCATGACAATGCCCAGCGAAACACAGAGGCAAAGGCACAGCGCCCATGCAATGAGCAAGCCGCGCGGCTGTTCCCGGTAACGCTGCCAAGTGCGCCAAGCGAACGGCAACACTGCCGCGAAAAGCGGCCAGAACAACGCCGCGTGCCCCAGTTGCGCCTGCGCGGCCCCCGCCCAGGCGGTGATGCCCGCCAGGTAAAGCGCCATGGCCGCGATGGAGTGCAGCAGGTAGATGATGGGAAGGCCCAGCAGGCACCATGTGAGCAAGAACGACGCCAGGTTCCCCGAAATGTGGTAGGTCTGCCCAATCAGCGCGATGCACGCGCCGATACACAGCGCCAGAAACACTCCGCTGCCCTCCCGCCAGGGCGCGGATTCACTCCTGCGTCCGATGACCCAGCCCGCCAACGCCTGCGCGCACAACAACGGCACGAATGACAGCACCGTGCGCGCCGGACGCGGCAGCGCCTCCCAATTGTGCGCGAACAGCAGGATGACGCCCCCGCCTATCAGCGCCGCGCCGAGCACCCCGCAAAACAGCATCGCGATGCGCGGCAGTGGTATCCGGTGCGCCTCCCCATAATGCGCGCGAATGCGCGCCGCATCCGCTTCCGTCAAGACCCCCGCACGGACCAGGCCCGGCAACTCGCCATACAGCCATAGCACCTTGTTCTTCTGCATGCCGAAGACTCCCATAATGCGGCGCAAGACAACAGGGCGGACGAACGGCGGCCTGTCCCACCCAGGCGCTATTATATCTTAACCGTTTTGTCCTGTCCACAATACAGTCGGTCTCTTGACCGTGCCGCCTAAAATGAGGCATTTTGCAAGATGCGTCATTCCCGCGCAGGCAAGAATCCAGAACAATTTGTGCTGTTGTCGAATTGGTTGCGACTATTGAGTGAAAATGCACCAAGAATCTTTCTTAAACGAACACGAATGCATCCTCGCAGGTTACACAATAGTGCTGAAGTGTTGTTCTTTCTCAAAGTCACTGGTTCACACATCCCCCGACAGCCCCGCGATGGCAATACGAACGCCGCCGCCGGGCAATGTTATTTCATCCGGGCTGATTGCATTATAATTGCACGGTATCCGGTCAGGAACAAGTTGATGTCGTCGTAATTGTGCAGAAGGGGAAACCGCGTCGAGGAACAAACAGAATGAAGAAGGCTGCCTTGATTTGCATCTGTTGCGCGGTGTTGCTGGCCGTGGCGGGGGGCGTCGTTTATTGGCGCATCTCGGTTTCGCGGGACCACGGCGGAAAACCACAGGCGGCCCGGTCTTTTGCCGCGCTGCAATCGCGCATGGAAGCCGTGGCCGCGACATCCGACAGCATGACGCTCCAGACGCTCGGCGAAGTGCGCACCGGCGACGGCGCATGGCCGATCCAGATGTTGTCATTCACGCCCGAGGAGCCGGTGCAATGGCGTGTGCTCCTGAGCGCGGGGGTGCATGGCAATGAACCGGCCGGCGTGGAATGCCTGCTGCAATTCGCCGAGGCGCTTTCCGGAAAAGCAGACGTCTATCCCGGCATCGTCTTCGATATCGTCCCGCTGGTGAACCCGTGGGGCTGGATTCACCGGCGGCGGCGCAACGCCGACAACCGCGACCTGAACCGCGATTTCGCCTCATTCCATGCGCAGGAATCGGCGATCATGCGCGATCTGTGCGGTCGGAACGCCTATGACCTCATGGTGGACCTCCATGAGGACAGCCATGTCGCCGGCTTCTATTTCTATCGCCTGGCGCACCAGGACGCCGCGCTGTGCCGGCGCATCATCGCGGCTGTGCGGGATGCGGGCCATCCCATCCACGACGGCCGGGTCTCCAAAATCTTCCGCGCGCGCGACGGCGTCATCACCTGTCCCCTCTGGTCGTTGCGACTGGCCAGAATTGCCCGGCAATTGAGCATGAGCAATTATTTTCGCCTGGAAGGATGCCCGCAGGCATTCCTCTTTGAAACCCCATCCCGGCTTCCGCTTGACGCCCGCGTGGACATGCACCGCGTCGCGCTGGATGCGCTGTTGGAACGTATAGTGATAGGTCCCCGCGCCGAGTATTCTTCGACAACGTGATCCCGTTGTACGAGAATGGTCATGATCTACATGAAAAGATAGGATAATCATGCCATGAATCCCCAGAAATACTCCGATCTACGCGAACGCCCACGCAGCAAACCATGGGCGCGGCGGCGACGCAGAATGCTGCTCGGAAGTCTGGTCCTGATTCTGGCGCCCATCGTTTTCTTCGCAGCGTTACGCATCAT
>CAZLII010000673.1:0-2771 GCA_964559065.1 uncultured Nitrospirales bacterium
GGCGGGCGGCGTGTCGGATGGTTTTTTTTTCACCTGTTCCCAGTCTTCGAGGGCGGTGGCATGGTCTACATCCGTCACCCCCGCTTCATAGAAAATCACGGGGTGGGCGGGATTCATGTCTTCCACCGGCGTTCTCGCTTGCTGGGCGGGCCGTCTTGGCGGAGAGGGCATTGCTGGAGCGCGCGTCAGGCCGGTCATTTGAATGAAATCGAGATCGTCGGTAAAGCGATTTTGAGAAACGCCGCTTTGCAATCGTGTATCCTGCGCCATTGCTGCCATCAGCGAGCGGTCTATTTCAGTGATTTGAGACCGGATGAATTCTCGACCATTACCGGTCATGTCCGTTTCGCGGCCGTGCGACATCGCGCTCATGGCGCTTCCTGTTCCTCGTCCGGGCGCTCCCGCACACCGCGCAACAGCAATTGCGCAGCCCTTTCATCGCGGGTAATGGCTGCCCGGCCCGGCTTCGGGGTTTTCGGCTCCTCGTCGCGGGGCGCAGGGGAAACCCCGGCGCTGCGCAACGCATCCTGTATCGCGGCGGCGACGCGGGCCCGCTTTTCCGGATGGGGCAGGGTGGTCTTTTCAATCGTATGCAGGATGATTTCGTGGTTGATGCGCCGCGTCTGCAACTGCGACGCTTCCAGCATCGCGTTGCGGCACAGCGTCACAATCAGGCGCGGACTGCCTTCGCTGTATGCGAAGATGGCGCGCATGGCGGCATCGTCGAACTCCGGCCCCACGCCCGGCCGTGTGCCCGCCTGTTGCAGCCGAAACTCGATAAAGCGGCGCATCTCCTCGAAGGGAATGGGACCCAGGGTATAGGTCATGTTCACGCGCTGCTCGAAATTCGGCGCCGCCCGCAGCACCTGCGTCCACTCCAGTTGCGCAAAAAAGACCAGATTCAGCAACTTATGCTGCTGGGTTTCCAGGTTCTGCGCCAGGCGCAGCAACTCCAACTGGCCCCGCTTGTTCAGGTTCTGCGCGTCGTCAATAATCAGCGTGCAGATGCGATGCCGGTTCGCGAGCAGATACTGGTTCAGCGCCTCCATATGGGCCGCAAACGAATGCTCCTGGGGTTGCAGGCCGAATTGCGCCACGATGCCCGACAGCAGGGCAAACGTGGTCCATGAAGGAATCGGCGAACCGATCACTGCGGTGCAATAGCGCTCCGGGTTCTCCGCCATGCCGGTAAGCAATTTGCGCAGCAGCGTCGTCTTGCCCGTGCCGTAACTCCCCAGAATCACTGCAATGCCGTGCCGCCCATCTATGCTGTTCCACAGGCGGAACAGGCATTCCCTGTGTTCCTGCGTGGCATAAAAATAGGCCGGGTCCGCTGTCGGCGCAAACGGCTGCTCACGCAGCCCAAAGAAATTCAGATGACTTTGCGTTTCGTCCATCCACGGCCCCTCGCGCAAGAAACGTGTCTATTGTCCCTGATAATATGATTATGTTATTGGTTCTATGTGACGAAATCAAGAAAGCGTTCGGGTGAGATATTGGCGGTATTGACCACTTGGGCGTGTGTGTTGTGTGAATTCGGATTTATGTGACATTTTAACCGATTGGACCTAAACTCGGCAGTTGGTTGCAGCGAGACTCTGCCATTGGACAGAAATATGAACGTCATATTTCTCTAATGCACAGTCAGTTACAGATGAATTTCCCAACTGCGCGGCAGTTGAGTTTGTCTCACCAAGAGGGTGATAACCGTGCTATATCGAACCCATTACACAACAGACCTTTCAAACGATTATGAGTCCCCAACTGCCGAGTTTAGGTTCAATCGGCTAAAATGCTACTGAAGGAGCAAGTTTTTTCTGGTCACAGTCCCGCTTTTTGTGTATAATATGGTTGGTATATGAAAACACTGGAGCGGCAGGCACAGCATTTCTTGGGTCAATACAGGGTGTTTCGGAAAATGGCGGAGTAACATGTTTTCCGGTGCATCATGGGCTGGCACCCTACTGTGGAAGCGTATGACTTGCTGTATCGCCGGGGGAATGGCACAATAAAGAAGGTTGTCACATTAAAGCGAGGTGTGTTCTCATGAATTTTTCAGGACGTGTGTGCCGGGGAATGAGGGGTTGCCTGTTTATTGTAATGACGCTGGGCTGGTGGATGTTGCCGTTTTCGGCGCAGGCGGCCTTGGGAGATGTGTATGACGCGAACGCCGGTGTCGGCCCGATGGGCAGCGCACTGAATCTTGCGGGGCGGTCGGGTGACATTGTGATAGATACCAATGCCATGACCATTTCCAGCCCCATCACGCCGACCCGCTATGGTGAAGATGTCGGCGGGGTCTGCGTATTCCGTTTCACCTATGTCAATATTGGTCCTGATGTCACTGTCATTATCGTCGGCTCTCGCCCGCTTGCGATCACGTCCAGCGGGGACATGTATATTTACGCGGACCTGGTCGTTGCGCCGGGGACGCTCGGCGGCGGGAAGGGCGGCACGGGCGGCAAAGGAGGCACTGGGGGCGCCGAACTGGGATCGGGCGGTCTTGGCGGTGGGCCTGGGTCGGGAGGCGCGGGCCATATTCCAGATTATAATGGTTTGCCGGGTTCATCGGGGGCCAATGGAAGCGCTGGCGGCACCGGTCTGCCGAGTACCGGTTATGCCGGCAATCCCGGCGGACAAGGCCTGAATGTCCAGTTTTCTCTCAGTGCGCATTCCCTGATGTTGGCTGGTGGTCCCGGCGGCGGCGGCGGGGGGGGCGGTGGTGGCGGGGGCGGCGATGGCGTTGGTGGCGGCGGTGGTGGCGGTGGTTG
>CAZLII010000674.1:0-2754 GCA_964559065.1 uncultured Nitrospirales bacterium
AGTGCGGAATGCGGAGTGCGGAATGCAGAGTGCGGAGTGCGGAATGCGGAATGTAGAAGTTGATTTGGAGGCATTGCCGAAGCCAATGGTCCGACTGGTCCGACACGTCCGACTGGTCCGACACGTCCGACGATATAGCGAAGGCGTCGCTCCTGCGTGGGACAGGCTAAAGCCTGTACTCCAGAACTTTGGGACAGGCTAAATCCTGTACCAGAACCGGGAGCGCGGGCGGGGACGCCCGCGCTCCCGGGAATGACTGTGCCTTTAACGCCTCCTGTGGCGACAGCCGGCAAAAACAAGCAGGACGATGCTTTCCCTGGCAGCGTCGCGCCTCGAACACAGGCGCAACGCGCGGCGTGTCCGGCCTTATGGGGTCTTCGCGTAGTATTTCTGGAGATTCTGAATGACAGAGGGAAAATTGTCCCAGGTGTTGAAGAAGATTGCAAACAGATACAGAATGATCGTTTCGACCAGAGAGACTTGGGCGCGCGGCGGCGCGGCCATCCGCGATATCGCATGAATATGTTTCATTGATCGACCTTTCTTCCTTCGTTCGTTGGCGCTGAAGGCCCCCCGCATCAGGGTTTGCCCCGGTTTCTGTCACGGATTATAATATATTCCTGAGAGAATTGCCTCCCAGTCGCAATCCGTTATACAAACCCGGAGGGCACCCGTGCAACCGTTCGCATCCGTCCTTGCGCCCATGCTCAAGGCATATCCCGAACTGACAGAAGATGATCTGCCGTTGAGCGCACCGCCCAACCTGACGTTGGGCGATGTCGCCGTGCCCATGTTTCTCGCCGCGAAAAAGCGCGGGACCGCGCCGGTGGTCTTCGCGAAGGAGGTGGCGGCATCGGTGGCGTTCGGCCCCGAGGTAATCTCCGTCGCGGCGACGGGACCCTATCTCAACCTCAAATTGGACCGCCCCGCATTCGCAAAAAGCATCGTGGCGGCGATGTTAGCGGACGGCGACCGCTACGGGTCCAACCGGTCCGGGCGCGGCATGCGCGCGCTGATCGAGCACACCAGCATCAACCCGAACGCCAGCCCGCATGTCGGCCGCGCGCGCAACGCCATGATTGGCGACGCGCTCGCGCGCCTGTTCCGTTTCGAGGGCTACGACGTGGAGGTGCATTACTACGTCAACGATATGGGCCGCCAGATCGGCCTGCTGGTGCTGATCGCCGACGAAATCGAAGACCTGAGTTTCGACGCCATTCTGGACGCCTATGTCCGGGCAAATGCCCGCGCAAAAGAGGATGCCGCCTTCGCCGAGCAGGGCTACGCGTTGCTGGCGAAGATGGAAGAGGGGGACCCGGATGCGCAGGCGCGGTTCCGCCGGATCACCGACCTCTGCCTGCAAGGCCAACTGGCCGTGCTTGCCCGCCTCGGCGCAACCTATGATGTTTTCGACCGTGAGTCGGAATATCTCAAGGACCCAAGGCTTGACGTTGTGCTGGATGCGCTGCGCGCCCGGGGCGCATTGTTCACCGACGACGAAGCGCGGCTGGTGGTGGATTTGGCCAAACTCGGCCACACAGCGGAGGAAGGCAGGTATTTCGTGCTCATGCGCGCCAACGGCAGTTCCATGTACGGCTACCGCGATCTCGCCTATACGATTGACAAGGGGGAGATGGGCGCGGATGTGAATCTCATCGTGCTCGGCGAGGACCACAAACTCTACGCCCAGCAACTCGGCATGATCCTCGAAGCGGCGGGCCACAAGGCGCCGGAGGCGGTCTATTACTCCTACATCCTGCTCAAAGAGGGGAAGATGTCCACGCGGCAGGGCAATGTCGTGCTG
Organism: uncultured Nitrospirales bacterium; assembly: GCA_964559065.1. Taxonomy (GTDB): domain Bacteria; phylum Hydrogenedentota; class Hydrogenedentia; order Hydrogenedentales; family CAILVY01; genus CALEDJ01. The sequence continues at coordinate 1,805 of CAZLII010000674.1, forward strand.
TTGTCCGATTTCCTCGACCAAGCCGCGGCCCTCGCCGCCGATCGCGTCGCGGAGCAATGCCACGACATCACCCCCGAAGAACAGCAGACCATCGCGGAGCAGGTCGCCGTGGCGGCCATCCGCTTCGCCGTGCTCCGGGTCAACGCGAACAAGAACGTCATCTTCGACATGGACGCCGCCCTCTCTTTTCAGGGCGACACCGGGCCGTATGTGCAGTATTCCTGCGCGCGGATCAATTCCATTCTCCGCAAGCACGGCAGGCCGTTGCCCGACGCGCCCGGCGCGGCGTTTCCCCTCGCCGCCGACGCCGAGTGGGCGCTGCTGACGCGCATGGCCGCATTCCCCGGCGTGGTGGACACGGCCCTGCGCCAGCGCACCTGCGCGCCCATCGCCGGGCTCGCGCTGGACTTCGCCCGCGCCTTCACCACGTTCTACCACGAATGCCCGGTGCTCCATGCGGGCGACCCCGCGCTCATGCAGGCGCGCCTGCTCCTGTGCCGCGCCGCGCTGCAAACCCTGCGCAACGCCCTGCAGATTCTCGGCATCGAAGCCCCCGAACGCATGTAGCCGCGCCGCCGCTCCGTTGTGTTTTGGGCGACTTCCGTGTCCCCCGGCCTATTCCGCCTGCCCGACCATTTTGATCAGGCCCACCGTCATCACAAACTCCTTCGCCCTCAACAGGGAGGTGCTTGTTATGGCTGGTCTCCCGACCGAGTCACAGCACCGCCCAAAGGTCTCCAATACGCGCGCAGCCAACACAGGGGGGAGACCGGCGGTTGCATCCGTGGCGCTGTCAGGAGACCGGTCACAACGGCCCACGGCGAATTATGCTGCATCCTTGCTGTTCTTGCGCTGCCGCCTTGGGTTCCTAGGGTTGCACCGGTTTTAGAAGCGATCCGATCACCATGGCGAGGGCCGCGCCGACGTAAGCGGCGATGCCGGAGTAATAT
>CAZLII010000675.1:0-2752 GCA_964559065.1 uncultured Nitrospirales bacterium
GGACGTCCTTGTACTTGATCTGCGTCTTTCCCTTTTCGAGGCCGGTGGCGGCGTCTTCCAGTTGCCCTTCCTCCGCGAAGGCGCGGCCCAGCCGCTGGTGCATATAGGGGGCCGAATCGCCGACCTGCCGTATTTTGCGCGCCTCCATCACCGCTTTTTCCACCTGGCCGGTACGCAGATATGAATCAGCGCGCTGATAATGCCAGCGCGCGATATCCGGCGAATAGGGTATCCATTCCACGGAACACAGCGCCAATGCGGCGATATAGACGCCCGCCCAAGCGAATGCCCAAGAGCGGCGCGCCTGCGCCATCTGCGCAGCGCGCCAAATGCCATAGCCGCCGATAAAGAGATATATCGGCAAGAGCGGCGCGCGCGCGCGCCCATTGACGAAAAACGGGAGAAAGGAAGTGAAGTACACTGCAACGAACGTGAACAGGAGCAATGTCATTTCCGTGGCATGTGGGCCAACCCCGCCCGTGGCGTCTGGGATGCGGCGGCGTCGGGCATCGGCCAGGAAAATGCCCAAACCCACGAAAAATACCGCCGCTGCGACAGGGAATCCCGGCAGAAAGTTCAACGGCGGATAAAAGCGCCTTTCCTGTTCCACCACCTTGTTGCAGGTGATTTCCTTGGGAGACCAAAGCAGCACGAATTTTCTCGCCGTAAGTCGAAGGGCTTGCCACGGATGCTCGCGCATGAAGGCGACGGCTTTGGCGGCGAAGTAACTGGACGCTTCCGAATGCGTGATGTCCGGCTTGCCCAATTGTCGGCCCAGCCCCTTCACAACGTTGATATAATCGCGGGCGGACCAGCGGCCCGTCCCTTCCAGTTCCTGCAGATAGGGCGTCCACGGTGTGATCCCGTCCGATTCCTCACTGTTGCCGATCAACAGGTTTTCGCCGAAATACGTGGCAATTGGCACGAATTCCCCGGAGACGGCATAGTTGCGCACGGTCACAGGAAAAATAACCAGAAAGGTTGCGCCGGCCAGCGCGGCCCATGCCCCGGGCACGCGGGGCAGCATCCCCCGACGCCATGCCACCCACAGCATCCATGCGGCGACGATCGGGCCGAAGGCCAGGATATTGGGGCGCATCAGCGCATAGCAGCCGAAGATCACGCCTGCCGCGAACGCCCATCGCGCCTGCCACCGCCATCCCCACAGATAGACGGACCAGAACAGGCACGACAACAGGAACACGAAAAGCGCGGGATCGTTGACTTCCCCCTCCCAATACAGCACCACGCCATGTGTGGCAATGAGAAAGGCGGCGATCAGCCCCGCGCCGTGCCCATACAGTCGTCTTCCCAACAGGTAAAACAGGAACACGGCTGCCAAACTCAGAACCACGTTGAGTAAGCGCGGCGTGAGGTAACTGCCTCCGGTAAAGAAATACAGTGCTGTAAGCCAGAAGGCATAACCCGGCGGGCGAAAATACGGCGTGGTGCGGATTTCCGGATCCGTTTCGCCGGCGCGGACCGTCCAATCACCGGACAGGATGGCCCGCGCATAGTAATCGAAGACTTCCGGGTCTTGCTGCAACGCCGCGAAGTCCGGCGCCTGCACGAGTTGCGTCAGGTACCATAATCGCAGCAATGCGCCAAAGAGCAGCACTGCGCCTATCGCCGCCCACTCCCCCCTGCTTGCTGGAAGACAATCCGCCAGCCGCTGCGGCGGCGCCGGCGGCATCCCGGAAGGATATTGCGCCGCACCACTGTCGTTCATCATGACCTCCAGGGAATATTCTTCCAGATTTGCACAATGTGTGTGACATCATCTCCGCACCCACAGCGTGCGGCAAGCGCAACGAGAATGGCGCACAATGATCGAATAGCGTCAGCAAAACCCGGCGTCCCATAACAATCAGTGGGGGAAGGGGTTTGCCGGCCACGGCGCGTTCAAAGCATGTAAATAAAGGGCGACACCACGCCGCTGGTTCCCGCCAGCCAGAAAATGGCGGCGAGGAACAACAACGCAATAATAATGGGCGCCAGCCAGAATTTCTTGCGCACCCGAAGAAATGCCCAAAGTTCTCGTACTATTTCCATGAATCACCTTTCACGCCCAATGTGCTGATTATTGTATAAAACAATGATTCCACCGGTCAAGAAGGCCGTCGCTTCACTCAAACCTCTTTGAGAAGTGGAAGGAACATTGGCGCTCCCCACAGAATCCCCCATTGATGACGCAGGCCCGGTCGGAGATCTTCGGCGCATGCGCTTGATTCGCGCCTGTTTATTCTGCAAGAGTCTTCATGAGAACCTTGATTATTCTTTGAACCCACAGGATTCTCTCGTGGATATGTCGAAGGATAGCGGCGAATTGCGTGTCTTTATTGCAGGGGGCGGTACTGGCGGCCACACATCGCCGGCGCTTGCCATCATGGAAGCGCTACGGCGGCGCACGCCTGGTGTACAGGCGGCGTGGGCGGGGCGTCGCGGAGCCATTGAAGAACGGGTGAGCAAGGCGAACGGCATCCCATTTTGCGCGATTCTTGGAGAAGGCTGGCCGCGCCGGGGCGTGATTCGCCGCGTCCTGGTCGCCACCAAGACTGCCTTGGCGCTGGCACAATCTGCCTGGTTGCTCCGCCGTTTCCGACCGGACATTGTGATTGGGGTTGGCGGCTATGTATCCCTTGCTCCGCTGTTGGCCGCGCAATGGCTGGGCTATCCAACGGTCATCCCTGAGCAGAACAAGCGGTTGGGCATGGCCAACCGGGTACTGGCGCGCCGGGCGCGGCGGATTCTC
>CAZLII010000676.1:0-2748 GCA_964559065.1 uncultured Nitrospirales bacterium
AACGATGAAATCGGGCGGCGTAGGCTATGTGCAGCCGGAAGGGCCTGATTTTCCCCGACTGGAACAACTGAATCAGTTTTCCCTGGCCAATGGCGCGATCCCCACGATGGCATGGCTGGATGGCGCCAGTCCCGGTGAAGAAGCGTTGGACGAATTGTTGGAAGTCATGACCCGATCCGGCGTCGCCGCCGTGAATATCATCCCGGACCGCAACTGGAACATCAAGAACCCGGATGAACGCAAGCGCAAGGCGCAAGCGTTGCATGATTTTGTGCGCGTGGCGGAGGCGCGGTGTCTTCCGATTTTTGTCGGCACGGAGATGAACGCCCCCGGCCAGCGCTTTGTGGATGATTTTGATGCGCCGGAACTCGCGCCCCTTTATCCCGCTTTTCTGGAAGGGGCTTATATCGCCCACGCCCACACCCTCCTGCAGTCCCACGCCGATATGGGTTATCTGAGCGAATGGGCAACCGGAAATTTCGCTTCTGCGGGCGAGAAAAATGAATTCTATGCGGCGGTGGGCCGTCGGTATATACACACGCAATCAGGCGCCTTCCTGACCGTCAACCCATCGCGCACGCGCGCGGAAATCGAACGTTCGTTGGGTTTGTCATAATAGAGGAGAATATCTTATGCGTTTGATAAAACGACGACTTGCCGCCTTAGCGGCGCTTCTGTTCATTCTGGCGGCGGGCTGCGAAGCCCCCAAGCCCCCTGAAACCACCGAACCGCCAGGACCCATGACCATGGAGGAAGTGCTGGCGATCATCCGGCCGATTATCCAGCCCATCCGCGACACTGTCCGCCCGCCCGCAGGGGTCGCTCCGCCGGGTGTCAGCGACGAGCAGCATGAGCAGATCATCGCCGCCCTGCGCGATGCCATCCTGCATTACGGCGATACAGCGCATGGCCGTGAGGCGCTGCGGGCCTTGGGACGCGAAATCGAAGACCTCGCAAAGGAAGCGCGCGACGTGGAACGCTGGCGCCTGGTGAGCATCTGCGTGGACGCCCACGACATGCTCAAGATGGAAAGCGCCGCCATCAAGCGCCTCGATGAGCGCGCCCGCATGATGCTTGCCCGGCCCAAGATAGAGGTCAAGGGTTTCATGGAAGACAAGGAAAAGAATGACTATTACGTCTTCATGCATTTGACCGACCGAGCCACCGGCACGCGCAGAACCGTCACCATGCGCGAAGGCGAAGAAGTGGACGATCTGCGCCTCGTCCGCATCATTGGTCGCAACAAGGGCGTGCGCCTCGAATATCTCAGAATCGAGGGATTGTTCTTCGACATTGAATTCTAGTCTATCGTTTTGCGGTTCTTCTGATGGCGAACGGCCTTGTGTTTATTCGCCGGTGGTTGAGCGAAGCCATTCCTCCGGTTATCGGGACCAACATCAAAGGCGCCCCATCCCTCTCCCGGCGGAAAGGGAGTGTTACACACCGGCGGCGGTGATGCTCTCGATCATGGACACAATGGGGTAGAAGAGCGCGATGAAGAGCGACATGACCACGATGCCGATGATGATGGTGAATATGGGCTGGAGGATTTCGCCGAGGCTGGAGACGGCGATTTTCACCTCTTCCTCGTAAACGTTGGCGATCTGCTCGGCGACGGCGTCCACCCGGCCGGATTCCTCGCCGGTGACGAACATGTCGGCGACGACCGGCGGAATCACATCAGACGCCGCGCGCAGCGGCGCTTCGAGGCCGCCGCCCTGCTCGACGGAATCGCGCAAACCCTGCAGGCTTTCCGCGACGGCGCGGTTGTGGATCGCCTTGCGGGTCAGGTTCAGGGTGGCCATCATGGACAGGCCGCTGCGCAGCAGCAGGGCCATGGTGCGGGTCATTTCCACAATGGCGTTCTTGTGCAAAATGGGGCCGATGATGGGAATCTTGAGTTTGAAGCGGTCGGCGGAGAGACGGCGCACTTCGTTCTGGATGAACCAGAAGCGATATACGAGCCACAGGGCGACCACGACGACGATCGGCGTCCACCACCACAGTCCAAACAGGTTGGATCCCCAGATGAACCATTCGGTGGTGGCGGGCAGCGCGATGTTCTGCTGTTCGAACATGGCCTGGAATTCCGGCACGACGAAGCGGGTGATGAGCAACATGACGCCGATGCAGACCAGCACCAGCACGACCGGATAGGCCATCGCGCCGCGCACGCGCTTACGCAGCATTTCCCGGTTCTCGCGATAATCCACGAGGCGGCGGAGCACGGTCGTCAGCGTGCCGCTCGCTTCGCTCGCCTTGATAAGATTTACGAACACTTCGTCGAAATAACGCGGCATCCGGTCAAAACACTGCCAGAGCGGGTTGCCCGCCTCGACATATTGGGCGATGTCAGCGATCATGGCGCGGAGCGCGGGGTTGTTGCCGCGCTGGGCGAGGGTTTTCAGCGATTTGAGGATGGGCGTACCGGCCTCCAGCAGCATGATGAGTTGACGCAGGAAGACCGTCACGTCTGCGTGGCGCACCGTGCCGCGCTTCAGCGCGCCCCACAGGCTGGCCGGCGCGGCCTCTTCGGCCCGCAGGACAACATCGTCTTCCTGGCGTTCGGCGACGACCGTCGAGGTCTTTTTCTTGGCGCCGCGCCGGGCGCGGCCGACCGGTCCGCCCGTGTTCTCAGTATTGTTGGCCATGGGACGAGTTCCTCCTCTGGGGCGCAGGCGCAACCCTTACGCGCCGCGCCGCGCATTCCATTTCACAATTTCATGTCCGCCTTCCGGCGGGCAATAA
>CAZLII010000677.1:0-2739 GCA_964559065.1 uncultured Nitrospirales bacterium
CCGCGCCGTCGCCGGGTTCCGCGATCAGCCGGATGATCTCCAGTTGGGTGGCGTCTGTGTCCTGAATCTCATCCACCAGCAGGTGGCGCATGCCGCTCGCGAGCCGCCGCCGGAGTTCGGGATAATCCCGTAGCGCGTGCAGCGCGGCGTTGATGAGGTCGTCATAGTCCATCGCGTGCGCCTGCGCCTTGGCCGCCTGATACGCGGCGGCCGCCGCCTGCGCCACGGCGAAGGCGTCGCAACTCAGCCGCGCCGCGCGCGATTCATCGCAATTCTCCAGGAGTTCTCTCGATTGCAGCGTTTCCTGTGCGAGTTTTTTGAGGGCATCTTGGGTTCTTGAGAGCGCGGCATAGACCTCTTCCGACGGCCAGTTTTTTTTCGCGCCGCGCTGCGGCCATTTTTCCGTAAAGCGCTCCAGCGCATGCTCGATCATCTCCGGATCATTACTTTTCTGGATTTCCTCCAGCGTATCGATCATCATCTGACGCTTGGTTTCGCGTCCGTCCGATGCGCTGGTGCAGAGGCCGTCGAAACTGCGGAGGCGGCAGAGATAATGCCGGATGATGCCGCGCTGTCCCAGGACGGCCAGCCGCCGCCGGTATTCCTCCGCCGCGATTCGCCGCCAATGCTCCGCCAGCGCCTCCGGGTCACGCAGCGGATGCGCCGCCTCAAGCCGTTCGAGCAGCGCGGGTTTCTTCAACGCTTCGAGGATCATCCGATGCAGCGTGTTCAGCGGATAGGCCACCGCCAGGCGCATCGCGCCCGCGTCATCCTGTTCCAGCAGGCCATGGACCGTCGTCTGCCGCGCCACCTGGTCCAGCAGCAGCGCCGCTTCCGCTTCGGCCAGCACCGTGAAGTCCGGGTCCAGGCCGATGAACAGCGCATTTTCCCGCAGCAAGGCGGCGCAGAACGCGTGAATGGTCGAAATGCGCGCCGCGTCCATGCGCCGCTCCAGGTCCCGCCACCTGTTCATCTCCTGCGGGTTGTCGCGCGGCGCGTTCTTGCGGAAGGTGCGCCGCAGCCGGTCCTTCATCTCCGCGGCCGCCTTGTCCGTGAACGTAATCGCGACGATTTCATCGAGGTCCGCGCGCCACGTCGCAATCAGGTGCGCGATGCGGTTCACCAGCACGCGCGTTTTCCCAGACCCCGCGCCCGCGTCCACGCACAATCGCCGCGTGATGGTCTCAATCGCTTCCCGCTGTTGCGGCGTCCGCTTCATCCCTTTATCCTTACTCTGAATCACCTCTATGGACTGCGGCGGCTTGCGGCCGCTTTATCGCGGCCAGGCTTTCTTGGACGCCAAGTGTAGACGCGGCGTCCCGCCGTGTTTGTCTTATCCCGAACCGACGCGGCAAGATGCCGCGTCTACTATCTGGAGACCTTCGGTCGCACAATGTGGCGCGGTCTGGAGACCGGCTACAACAAGCGCATGCTGCGGTCATCATGGTGTTATTCTTCCTCATCCTCGTCATTTTCTTCGGCGGCGTCGCCGGGGATGCGGCGGGGGCTTCCGGTTTTGTATTCGATGCGGGTTTGGTCGTAGCGGCATGCGTTGCGGTAGTCGCAGTAGTTGCAGCCGTTTTTCGTGGGGTGCGGGGGGAATGCGGCGGCGCGGATGCCGCGGACAGCGCCGGCGATGGCGCGCATGGCGTTTCGCTCGCGGGGTTCCCAAGACGCCCTGCTGCGCGCGGTATGGCCGAGCGCGTCGCGGCGCTCGCCCTTGCCCACGCTGATGTAGAGCGCTTCGGCGCGGGACGCGCCGGAAAAGAGGTGGCGTGTGATCGCCCAGGCATAGACGGTGAGTTGGAGGGATTCGCCGCTGATGATTTCGCCCGGTCCGGGGATCGCGCCGGCCTTGTAGTCCACGACGCGCAGCGCCTTGTCCTGCTCGTCCACGCGGTCCATGCGCCCGGAAAAGTTTACGGGGCCAGCCTCGGTTTCCAACACGAAGGGCGCACGGCCGCGCGCAATGGCGGCGTTTTCGCCGCCAGCCGGACCAAACGCGAGTTCAAAATGCATCGTGCGCCAGGCTTCGTCCAGCGCCGCTTCGCTCAGGATGTAGCGCCGCAGCGCTTCGGCCATGCGCTCGCGCTCGACGGCCAGCAACGCGCGGGATGCGGCGGCGTTGCGCCAGGCATGCGACGCGAAAGCGGCATCCAGGGCCTCCATCATGACGGACGCCGCGTCGGGCGCGGCGAAGACGTCGCGCAGCGGCATTCCCTTGAAACGTTCGTGGAAACGTTGCAACGCCTCGTGCAGGATCAGCCCGCGCAGCAATGGGTCCATTGCCTCGTCCGGCGTGTCCTCCTCCTCGACGCGCAAGAGCCGCTCGGCGAAGAAGCGGAAGGGGCATTTGACGTAGCATTCGATCTGATTCACGCTGAAGCAGTGTTCCGGCCCGAATCGCTGCGCGATTGCCGCGACCGCGGCGGGATCGCCCAGCATGCCGTCGAACGCATCGAACGGCTCTTTCCCGTGGCGACGCTCTTCAATTTGCAGCACGCGCGCGGGCGCTGCGAAGACATCTGGAAACGCGCCGCGAAGTTCCGGGTGATGCAGGAAGGCGGCGTTGCGCAAATCGCGCCAGGAGGCGGCAAGGCGCGCGCGCGGCACGAAGCAGTCCGAAAGCGGCATCGGCTCCGAAATTACGTCATGCCCCTCAAACAGTTCGAGCAATTCCGAGAGGAACTGGCTGGGCGGCGTTTCGCGGCCGCCCGGCAGCAACACCGGCCAAGACAA
>CAZLII010000678.1:0-2733 GCA_964559065.1 uncultured Nitrospirales bacterium
CTCCTATGGCGGCGATTCGCAAAAGAAAGGGGACGATCTTTCTTAGCAGCGGAGCCTGGACCGTCCACAACAGCCCATCCAGGGCGTTGCTCTTTGGACTGTTTGGACTGCGGCGGCTTGCCGCCGCTTTTCGGCGTCCATGCGTCAATTCCTGCGCGCGGCGAGGGTCTCGATGAACGCTTCGATGCGGGTCTTGACCTGCTCGTCGGACCAGGCGCGCGAGTCGTTCATGTCGGCTTCGAGCATCAGCGTGGGGATGTCGTGCTTCTCCATGAGCGCCTTGGCCAGTTCATACTGGCCGAAGGAATAGGCGCGACAACTGCGGTTGGAGTGCATGACGAAGCCGTCGAGGTGGAATTGCCTCACCATGCGGAGGAGGTCGCGCTCCCGGTAGTCCAGCCCGTGGTTGATGTAGCCGCCCATGTAGGTGGCGGCCATGGTGCGCAACCGGTCGTCAGGGTCGCGCAGATGTTCCGGCGCCTGATAGCAGAACCCTTCCGGATAGGTGGAGACCACGAGCGCCGTCTTGTACGCGGCGAATTTCTCGGAAAGTTCCTTGATCTTGTACCAGATGGCGAGGTTGTCCCAGCCGAGCCGATATTTTTCGCCCGGCACCGAGGCGATGCCCGATTCGATGCGCTGGCGGATTTCATCGCGCAACAACTCGTAGTATTCGATGCAGAGTTCCGTGCCGCGCAGGGTGACAATGGGCGCAAGGTGGATGAAGGTGTCGAAGGAGTTCATGGGCGCGGGGCGGTGCGCGAGCATGCCCTGGATTTCCCGCCAAAGCGCCGCCGCCCGCTCGGAGATTTCAAGCGTTTCGTCCAGTTTGTCGCGGTCAATCGGTTTGCCCACGATTTCGCCGACGGACTGGATCATCGTCTCCAGTTGCGCCTTCACATAATCAATGGCTTCGGGGCGGTCGTCGCCATACTGGTACGGCGCGTCAATATAGATGAGCGGCACGTCGAAAATGCGTTGCAATTCCTGGTACCACTTGGTCACGGTATCGCAGATGTTGTTGCAGCAGACCAGCAGATCGGGCTTGGGCAGGCCGCCGGGCACGGGGCTTTTTTTCGTGTAGATGGACCCGAAGTCCGTACGGGCATAGGAGCAGAGGTCGCGGGAAAAGCCCCGTTCTTCGGCTGCGGCGCACAGTTCGTCGGCGATGCGCGTGGCCCCGCACATGGCCGCGTGGTTCTCCGGGTAGATGGGGATCACCCCGGCCGCATAGAGGATTTCCACCGGTCCGCCGCTGGTGATCCACGCGATCTTCTGGTCCGTCCCCTCCGACATCTTGGCGATGCCGTAGTAGGTGGTCATGATTTCCTTCATGCGCTTGTACGCCTGAATGGGCACGCGTTCCTGTTCCGTCATAAGGCTCTTTCTTTCTTCCATGAGTTGTCGCTCCCGTGTAGAACTTCAGCCGAATAGCGCAATGTTTTCTCGATTATTTGGAAAACCATGTTCCCGTTTCCTGTTTCAGGAAATCAGCACAAGACATAGCGCCCGATTCGACAATTTGTGCCATTCCGCTATTGTATTGTGTTTTCCTTTTCCGCCGCGTCGCGGGCATAGAGCGCCGCGCCCAGGGCGCCCACTATCTGCGGCTCTTCGGGGATGACCACCGGCATGCCGGCGGCCTGCTCGATGCCGCGCACAACGCCGGAATTTTTCGCGACGCCGCCGGTCATCATCAACACCGGGGCCATGCCGACCCGTGACGCCAGGGAATACACACGCTGGGTGATCGCCGCGCACAAGCCCGCGAGGATGCGCGGCACGCTTTCCCCTTTGGCCAGCAGCGAGATGACCTCGCTTTCCGCGAAGACGGTGCAGGTGGAGGAGATGCGGGCGGGCGCATCGGCGGTGAGGGCGATCGGGCCGATGGCCGCGAGGTCCACATCCAGCGTACGCGCCATGACCTCCAGGAAACGCCCCGTGCCCGCCGCGCACTTGTCGTTCATCTCGAATTTCCTGACCATGCCCTTCGCGTCCAGTGCAATGGCCTTGGAATCCTGCCCGCCGATGTCAATGACGGCGCGGACGCCGGGGTTGAGAGCGTGCGCGCCCCGCGCGTGGCAGGTAATCTCCGTGACGGCTTTGAGGCGCCCCGCCACGTTCTCCCGGCCGTAGCCCGTGGAGATTAGCGCGGTGATGGCGTCGCGCGTCAGACCCGCGTCGGCAAGCGCCTTTTCCACGACCGCGTCGGCGGCGGACGCCAGGTTGCCGCCGCTGGGTAGCAGGGCATGGGCCAGCATTGCGCCCCTGGCGTCCACCAGCACTGCCTTGGTGGTGGCCGAACCCACATCCACGCCCGCAAAACAAGGTTTCACGCCCATGACGCAACGCTTCCCCGGAGCATCTCCGCAAAAGCCTCCACGCGCGTGCGCAGTTGCGCCGGCGCGGGCAAATGCTGCTCCACCTCGAGCAGCAGCGTCGGCGTTTCCGCCGCCTCCAGCGTGCGGCTGATATACGGATAGTCAAAGAACCAGGGATCGCAGAACTTGGTGAACAGGAAGACCACGCCGTCGGCCTGCGCCGCACGCGCGCGCTCCAGCATGTGCTGCGCCGCATCGAAGCCCGGCTTATGGAAGGCGGGACAGGGCGTCCGCGCGAGATAGATTTCCGCCAGCGCGTCCAAGGGATCGCCTTCCGGCGCGTCCGGCAGGGAGAAGGACCGGGAACACATGCAGAGGTCGTCATCCACCACGGCGCATCCCGATTACTCCA
>CAZLII010000679.1:0-2719 GCA_964559065.1 uncultured Nitrospirales bacterium
CATGAACGGCAATTCAGCAAGAATGTGTTTCTCGATAACCTTGGGATAGACCTTGGGATTTTCCATGATGTTGAGATACAGATTCAGCACGGCATCCGCGGCAAGAAAAGCCTCCGGGATGCTCAGCCGCCGGATGGCGGAATCATCCAGCGTGCGCTCGAACCACTGCACCGCGCTGGTAAACTGACCGTGAATCGGCGCGGCCATGAGGAAGCGGGCCAGCGCGCAGGCGCGCTCGCACCGCATCGGGTTGCGCTTGTAGGCCATGGCCGAACTGCCGACCTGCGTTTTTTCAAACGGCTCCTCAATTTCCTTCATGTTCTGGAGCATCCGCATGTCCGTGGCGAATTTGTGGACGGATTCCCCCAGCCCCGCCAGCGTCCGCAGCACATGCGTGTCCACCTTCCGGGGATAGGTCTGGCCCGTCACCGCATAGGCGCTCTCAAAACCAAGTTTTTCTGAAACCCGTTGTTCCAGGCGACGCGCCTTCTCGTGGTCCCCCTCGAACAATTCCAGGAACGATGCCTGTGTGCCGGTCGCTCCCTTCACGCCACGGCAGCGCAGGCGTCGGATTTGCGCCTCGATATCCTCGATGTCCATCAGCAAATCCTGCGCCCACAGGCACGCGCGCTTGCCCACGGTCACCAACTGCGCCGGTTGAAAATGGGTGAAGCCGAGCGTTGCGAGGTCTTTCCATTGCAGGGCAAAGTCGCGCAGGCGCGCAAGCACGGCGGCGGCCTTGGCCAGCGCCAGTTCCAATCCTTCGCGCATCAGGATCAGGTCCGTGTTGTCGGTGACGAAGCAACTGGTCGCGCCCAGATGAATGATGGGGCGCGCCGCCGGCGCGACATCCGCATACGCGTGAATATGCGCCATGACGTCGTGGCGTGTCTTCCGCTCGTATTCCTCCGCCTTCGCGAAATCAATGTCATCCACATGCGCGCGCATCTGGGCCAACTGTTCATCGGTGATGGGCAGACCAAGTTCCTGCTCCGCCTCGGCCAGTGCGACCCAGCAGCGCCGCCACGTGCTGAACTTGCGCTGCGCGCCCCAGAGTTCAATCATAGGTTTTGTCGCAAAACGCTCAACCAGCGGGGAAACGTATTCAGTGTTCATGTAACCCGGTTCCTTGTCTGCGACATCATGCGTTTTTCTATTCCGTCACATCCATGGCGGCCAGCGCAAAGCCTTCGTCCACTGCCACAGCGGCCACAGCGGCGACGGGATGCTTGCGCTCCGCAAAAACGCCCCCGCCAAGGATGAAATAGCACGCTTCTTCCGCAGTATTTACCGTCCAGTGTCCGGAGAAGCGGGGCAGAATGGAGTTCTCTTCATAGGTGGCGACATATGCGAAATGGCCCGGCGCCAGGGGAATGCGACGCACCTCCAGGCCGTCCTCCCGCACAATTGCGAGCCAGGTCGCGCCGTCCACCTTGTCCGCCACAGCGGCGATTCGCGGGGTGTTGTAGTCGTCTTTTTCATAATCCATTGTCATCAAGGAGAGCGTGAGGGCGTCTCGCGCGCCCATGCCGGAGGCTATCTTTTCCGCAATGGGATCGGTATGGCTGCCGTTGCTGACAACCGCCACCTCCCCGTCGCAAATGACCCGAACACAGTTGTACGCGATATAGGGATTCTTTGCCACGTCATCCTCATGCCCCGGCTTGGGAACGATGCGGACCTTTTCGTTTTCGACCACGGCCATGCGGTTTGGGAAAGAACGACTGGAAACGCGATACACGGCGCACAAGCGCTCGTCCGAAGTCTGTGCAACGCATACAATCCGTCCTATGTACATGCGAGACTCCTTCTGTTGTGTGGATTCGGGTGCATGGGTGCTTATTATAGCCAATCAATGCCCCCATAGCGACATTTCCGCTTCAATCCCGCTTGTGTTACGATAGCGGCGTCACGCAATTAAGGAAGGATGACAACCGTGAGGCGTAAGGCGAGGCCATGAAGCGCGAGGGGGACAAACCGGCGGTAATCGCCGGCCGCTATGAGGTGGTGCGTCCGCTGGGACGTGGCGGCATGGGAAAGGTCTTTCTCGTCGAGGACAGGGAAACGGGCCGTCGTCTTGCCATGAAAATCCTGCGCGACCGATGGCTCTACAATGACCGCGTGATAGCGCGCTTCGAGCGCGAGGTCGCCGCCCTGCGGCAACTCAACCACCCATGCATATCAAAAATCTACGACGCCCGCCGTTCTGGCGACACGCTTTTCTTTACCATGGAGTACGTCGAGGGGAAGAGCGTCCACCAATGGATACGGGATCGCGGGCGCATCGGCCTGGGGTCAACCGTGCGCGTGCTCTGCCTCGTGGCGCATGCGCTCGAACATGCTCACCGCATCACCATCCACCGCGACATCTCCCCGGACAACATCATGGTGCTCAAAGACGGCTCTGTTCGCGTGCTCGACTTCGGCCTGGCCAAACTCCGCGACGCCAACCAGGCGCTGACGATGATCGGCGTCAACATGGGAAAAATCCAATACAGTGCGCCGGAACAGCGCGTCAATGCCGCCACCGTGGACCATCGCGCCGACATCTATTCGCTAGGTGTCATGTTTTTTGAAATGCTGACAGGGCAATTGCCGGACGGAAAAACCAAAATCGCCGACTTACGCCCGGAACTGCCCCCCGAATGTGACGCTTTTGCGCAAAAGGCGATGGCCGAGAGGCCGGAGGACCGCTTTGCCGACGCCGGCGAATTCCACA
>CAZLII010000680.1:0-2718 GCA_964559065.1 uncultured Nitrospirales bacterium
AGCGTCTCGATGAGCGCGTCGCGCGACCGGGTCGGCTCGCGCCGGCGCAGCGCCGCGATCGCGTGTTCCGCCGCCGGAAGCCGCAGGCGGTCCGCCAGCAATTCCGCGCCCCGGCGCGACTCGTGCTTCGCCTTCACGAAAATCAGGTTCGACTCGCCCTGCTCCGCCAACCGCGCCACGTTCCGCGTGAGAATCTCCCAGGCCGACTCGCCCGGCGCGTCCTCCATCGCCTCCTCGCCCTCCGCGCCGTCGTTGTAGCCGCGATAGCGGAACACGCCGCCGTGCAGCACGCCGTAGCGCAGTTCCACCGGACGCCGCTCATAGGCGACCAGCCGGGCCTTCATCCAGGCCGCCAGCCGCTCCGCCCCGCCCAGCACCGCCGAAAGCCCGATGAGGCGGCGGCCCGCCCGCAGCACCCGCGCCAGCAGCAATTCCGCCATCGCCCCCCGGTCCGGATCGGAAAGCAGTTCCAATTCATCCGCAATCACGAGATGAATCTCGGAAAGGCGCTCCGGACGCCGCACCAGAAGTTGCGCCAGTTTCTCGTACACCACCACCGCAATCGCGTAATCGCCCGCCTCGAAGTCGCGATCATGCTCCCGGCGGTCCCGGCTCGACACAATCACCTTCAGCCCGTAATGCTCGTACTTGTCCCGGAAATCCCGGTATTTCTCCTCCGCCAAAGCCTTCAGCGGCACCAAATACGCCACCTTCCGGCGGCGCAGCGCCGTCTGAATCGCCGCCATCTCCCCGATAAAGGTCTTGCCCGAACTGGTCGGCGCCTGAATCAGTAGATTCTCCCCCCCGAACAGCCCATGCCGCTTCACCGCCAATTCCTGCAACGGCAACAGCGTATCCCCTTCCCGCTCCCGCCACAACGCCACCACTTCCGCAGGCACATCATATCGGATCAGTTCCGTCATCTTCATGGCCGGTCTCCTTTGTTGTTGATGCACCCGACAGAATACTGAATAAATTTTCAGATTTCAAGCCCCCAAACATTCCGGAAACCGGAAAGATCCCGCCGGGTGCCGTCCTCGCCCCAACCCCATTGCCGCCTTTCGCGTCCCACTTCAATTTCGAATAATAGAGTTTAATAATGTATTGAAAAAATAGGGATGCGGGCGTATGCTAAAGTAAAGTATGGAGAAGTGGGGCAGCAGGTGAGCGGGACTTGGTGCCAAGACGGAAATTCACTGCGGAAGGAAAAAACCATGAAGCGGGCAAGTTTTCTTGTTGTGGCGGCCATGCTGCTTTGCGGGCGAGGCGAAAGTCAGCCGGCGAATGACCTGTGCGAAGATGCGGTGGAAATCTTCACCGGTATTCCGGTATCCGGCGCGAACACCGGGGCGACGGGGACGAATACTTCCTCGTGCGGCTATGACGACTACAACGACGTGTGGTACCGGTGGACGCCGGAAAGCAGTGGTATTGCGACCATCAGTCTTTGCGACTACGCGGATTTCGACACGACGCTGGCAGTCTATGACGCCTGCGGCGGGGCGGAACTGGTGTGCAACGACGATGCGTGCGATTCGGCATCGGAAGTGTGGCTGGCCGTGGAGGGCGGCGTTGAGCGCCTGATCCGGGTGGCGGGCTTTAACGGTGATTTCGGCAATTTCACGCTACGGGCTGCGCTGGTGCGTGACCTGTGCGAAGATGCGGTGGAAATCTTCACCGATGTTCCGGTGTCCGGCGCGAACACCGGGGCGACGGGAACGGATATTTCCTCCTGCGGCTTTGACGACTACAACGACGTGTGGTACCGGTGGACGCCGGAAAGCAGCGGTCTTGCGATCATCAACCTGTGCGACTATGCGGATTTCGACACGACGCTGGCGGTCTATGACGCCTGCGGCGGAACAGAGTTGGCGTGCAACGACGATGCGTGCGGGTTGGTATCGGAAGTGGTGCTACTCGTGGAGGGCGGCTTTGAGTACCTGATCCGGGTGGCGGGCTATAACGGTGATTTCGGCAATTTCACGCTGCGGGCCTCCCTCCCGAGCGGCCAGGTCTTGGTGTTGTTCAATGGTTGTAATGGCAGCGCGGACTACGTGTCTCCCGCGCTGGCGAATCTCGGAATTAGCGACTTCATGGTTATCAACAATCCCGATGCATTAGATACCGTTATAGCGGCCTCCGCGTTTGACTTGGTCATTGCGGAAAGCAGCGATTGGAATATCCTAACAGTTCCCTTGGATGCGCTGGTCACATACCACAGCGGCGGCGGCCGCATCATCTTCTCAAACTCAATTTGGAACGCAGGCTTCTTCTCCCACGCCATTGCGGACGAGATGGGCGTCAGTTACGTCAGTTTCTATTACACGTCCATTCCGATATACGCATGGACGGCCACGCCTTTCTTCGACACGCCCAACAGCGTGCCCGACCTCGCGAACTTCATCGACGCCTGCTTCGTGGACGGTTATCGCGTCAATCCGACGACGGCGACGGCTATTGCTGGTTACTCCGTATCGCCGCAAGCCGATGAGGCGGCAATTACCCTCAGCGCCAGCGGGCGCATCCTCCTGAATGCGTTCACGCCGGGCTTGGTGGCTCAGGACGCCGACAGTGACGGCAAGAATGACATGATTGAACTGTACGAGAACCAGATTCATTTCATGATTGGCGAAGGCGAGGGTGAAGGTGAGGGCGAGGGTGAAGGCGAGGGCGAGGGTGAAGGCGAGGGTGAAGGGGAAGGCGAGGGCGAAGGTGAAG
>CAZLII010000681.1:0-2714 GCA_964559065.1 uncultured Nitrospirales bacterium
TGCAGGCGGCGGAACTGCAAGAGGCGCGGCCGGATTTCGTCACGGCGCGGCACCAGGCGATGGGCACGGAGTTTGTGTTCACGGTGTTGCCGCCGTCGCCGGAGATGGGGTTGGACGATGTGCGGCGGCTGGCGGAGACGGCGTTCGAGGTGATAGACGGGCTGGAGCGGCGTATCAGCACGTGGATACCGGAGAGTCATATTTCGCGCATCAATCAGTTTGCGGGGCATCGTCCGGTGGAGACGACGCAGGAGATGATTGCGCTGCTGCTGACATGCCGGCGCTTCCACAAGGAATCCGGGGGCGCGTTTGTCGTGACTGTGGGGCCGCTGCTGGACCTGTGGGGGTTTTATCGGAATGAGGAGGTAATACCGGACGATGCGGCCATCCAGCAGGCGCTGGCGAAGGTGGGGATGGACAAGGTGGAGATTGACGAAGAGAAGCAACAGGTGCGCTTTGCCACGCCGGGCATGCGCATTGATTTCGGCGGGATCGGCAAGGGTTTGGCGTTGGACCGCGCGGCGTATATCCTTCGCGAGCAAGGGGTTAAATCGGCCATTTTGCATGGGGGCACCAGCACCGTGGTGGTGATTGGAACGCCGCCGGATGGGTCCGACTGGAAAGTGCGGGTGCGTTCACCGTATAATGATATAAGCGAATATCTCGATGAAGTCCTGATTCGCAATGAATCTTTGTCCACTTCGTCGGGGTCCGAGAAGTTTTTTGAACTGGAAGGCCGAAGATACTGCCATATCTTCGACCCCCGCACCGGGCGTCCGGTGGAGGGGGTGTTGAGCGTGACGGTGATCGCCCCAACGGGGGTGGAGAGCGACGCGCTGAGCACGGCCTTCTTTGTGATGGGTTTGAAGCAAACAGAGGCGTATTGCAGGGCGCATCCGGGAATCCGGGCCGTGTTTGTGGTGTCGGATGGCGATGCGCTGAAACCGGTGCGAATTAATTTCCCAGGTGAAGAGGAGCGATCATGAGCGAGAACGTGAGCCGGAGGAATTTCATGAAGACGGCGGGCATCGCCACGGGCGTGGCGATTGCGGCAGGGCGCGCACCCTTTTCGTATGCGCAGAACGAGAAGGTGCGGGTGGGCTGCATCGGCACGGGCGGCCAGGGCAGTTATCATATCCGCGACGGGCTGATGGGCGCGAAGGACATCGAGATCGTGGCGGTCTGCGATGTGTACGCGCCGCACCAGCGGCTGGGCCAGCAGTTGGCGCAGTTGTCCAACGCGGGCATTGAACTCCAGCCCGGCCAAGGCCTGACCGACGCCCAGAAGGAACGGGTCAGCCAGGTGCCGCGTCCCAAGGGTTATTACGACTATCGCGAGATGCTCGAAAAGGAACAGATGGACGCAGTGGTCATCTCTACGCCCCTGCATACGCACTACCAGACCACCATGGATTGCCTCGATGCCGGCAAGTATGTCTTCTGCGAGAAGACGCTGGGCTATGACATTGAAGAAGCCCGCAACATGGTGAAGAAATGCCACGAAATGGGCAAGTTTCTGCAGGTCGGCCATCAGCGGCGCTATAACCCGCTGTACAACAAGGCGCTAATGCTCGCGCGCGAGGAAGGCATCATCGGGCGCATCGTGCATGTTGACGCGCAATGGCACCGCAACAACGACTGGCGGCGCCCAATCAACAAAGACCACCGGCTGAATTCACAGGAGGCGCGTTTCATCAAAGACCTTGACCGGCACATGAACTGGCGCCTGTTCAAAGAAACCTCGCGCGGTCTGATGACGGAACTGGCCACCCACCAACTCGATATCGCCGCGTGGTACCTGGACGCCATGCCCAAGCGGGTCTTTGGCACAGGCGGCATTGATTATTGGCGCGACGGGCGCGAAGTGGATGACAATGTGAATCTCATTTTCGAGTTCGAGATCACGCCGGCGTGTCGGGGCTATCATGCCATCAATGCGCGCAGCAGCCACCAGGACAAAATCGCCATTAATCAGGCCTACAAAGTGCAGGTGATGTATTCCAGCATCACGGCAAACGCCAAGAAAGGCTGTACGGAACTGATTCTGGGGGATGAAGGCAGCCTTGAACTGACGGAAGAGGGCGGCTATCACTACCAGGAGCCGACTTCCAAAGTGGCATGGGCGCAGGGCGGGCAGACCACCGCTGAACAGGCCGCCACCGTGGTCACCTCCGGGGGTACACTGCAATTGAGCAACAAGGCCCAGCGTGAGGGCACGCCCATTGTGGTGGACAACGACAAGTCCATTGACCAGTTGCAGTTCATCCGCTTCGCCAAGGATATCCGCGAAGGCGGCATGCCCAAAGCGAACCAGATGGTCGGACTCAATGCAACGATTATGGCGCTGGCGGGTCATCAGGCCATCGAAGAGCAGCGTGTGGTCGAGATTGATCCCGCCCTCTACACCTTCGATTTCCCCACGCCTGATCCGGGCGTCGTCAGTTAATCGCGCCGGTGCATTGCTCCGGGGCGCGGGTGTGGGTCTCCGCGTCCTGGTTGACCCAACCCATGCGGAAGGAAAAAACGAACTCCATGAGAAGTCGTCTGTGTGCCGCCACCGTGTTTGCCGCCTTTGCGGTTGTTCTCGCCGGATTTGTCTGCGCCGATATCGTTCCCGAACCCAGGATCGAAACATACGAAACGTTCATCGGACGCGATCTGGTGGTGGAAAAGCGCGCCATCAACGCCGGACTGCATCGGGCGCTCCCACTCTC
>CAZLII010000682.1:0-2704 GCA_964559065.1 uncultured Nitrospirales bacterium
ACGACGGTGCCGACAACGCCCTCCCGACGTTCATCCTTGCGGATGGGCATGACCCCGGCGTCGAGCCGGACGTTGGGATCAAATGGAGAGCCTCTCATGCGGATGCGAAATCCCATGCCTTCGCGCAGCATCCCCACGGCGTCGCCCACTATCGGCACACGGTCCACGATGCCCGTGACGGATTCCAGCACATTGAAACCGATGTCCACCTCCATGCTTTCGCCGGGCAGGTTCACCAGCCCGGCCCCGTCCAAGGCATAGGATTTTTCGGTCAATGCGACGTCCTGCACCTTGATCTTGCCGTCGGTCATATCGAGTTTCAGTTTTGCCGTGCGAAAGGTCAACCCTTCATCGCGCAGGGAGGGAACGCTCAGCCGCAGGACTTCGGTGGTGCGCAGCACGGCGAGGATTTTGGTGGCGTAGCCCAGTTTGCCCAACCCGCCCTTTTCCGCCGTAATGTCTATTGTCCCATTAAGCCCCTGGTACAGCGGCATGCCGCTGGCGGCGGGGAAACGCATGTCCACCACGCCGCTTGCCAGACCGATGATGCCGCGCGGTTCCTCGAAGGCGACATCATCGAGAAAACGCAAGTCCATCGCGTTCAACTTCAGATTCGTCACGACGGTGGCGGGCGCGCCGCCCTTGCCGTAGACCATTTCCGCCTGCCCCGTCACATCGCCGGCATAGGGTTTGAACGTGAGGTTGCTGATCCTGACGCCTTCCGGCGTCACATCAATGTCTGCGCGCACATCGTCCATCCGGCCCCGCCGGTAATAGACCGACTGCAACTGCACCCGCGCCTTGCCCGGCATGCCGCCGGGCGCGGAGACCGTCATTTCGCCGGGCGCATCGCGGGGCTGCGCCGAAACGGTTCCGGCGCCGTTTTTCTCCGCCAGCATGGTCGTCACCGCTTGGTACATGGCCTCCACGGCGTTCAGGTTAAGTTTCGGGCCTTCCACGGTGGCGTGCCACATGCCATCCCGCGTGACCGCGTTGATGGTGCAGTCGCTGTCCGCGCCCCGGATGTGAACATGGTCGAGTTGAATCGCGTCCGGCCGATAAGAGACCAGGCCGGTCACGCTGTCAATGGCCACTTCCGGCGAAAGCGTTAATCCCGCGTTTTCCAGTTGCAGGGACAGCGTCACCGGCGCGAGGTCCACCGAACCGCGAACGCGGCCCCGCGCGGAAGCGCCTTCCACCAATAACACCGACAATGGCTGCAAATTGAGGTCCAATTCCGGAATGCGCGGCGCATCGCCGCGCAGGTCCACATCAATCTGTTCGCCGTTGATGCCGATTCGCGCAGACTGCGGCGCAAAGGGCTGCTGGGGCGATCCGCCGAGCGCCTGCACCTGCAACGGCACGCCCTTGCGCTTGTGCACGAAATCGCCCGCGCGGACCACCGCATCGTTCAGCACGGCGGTGGCCTGGAAAGATTGGGCCGAAAAATCCACTGACGCCTCGACATTTACCGGCCCCTCCGCGCTCACCTGTGCGGGCAGGGCCTTGGCCAGCGCCGCCGTCGGGAAGGACGCCGTAGCCTGCACTGTCGCGGGCGCAATGGCATCGTCCTTGAGCGCAAGATTGACGCGCGCGTCGAGCGCGGGCGAGCCTTGCCGGACGGCATGGACGAACCCCTCCGGCGCGCCGGGCTGCGGCAGCCGCACTTCCACGTCAAAACTGGAGGCGCCATAGGCGGAGAGGACCGGCAGGCCGTATTCGGTCGCCGCGCCTTCGGGCAGGAAGGGCTTTGCGGCGCGCGCGATGTCGGCGCTCAAGACCCCGCGCACTGATTGGTCAGCCAGTGCGTATTGTCCGTCAAACTGCAACGCGCCCATCGTCTCGGAGGTTGCGCTGATTTTCGCGCCGACGCGCTGCAAATCGCTGGTGAATGTCGCGGCAATGCCGGAAAAACGGTCGGTGAACGCCGGGGTTTGCACGGTCGCCCGCCCGTCGCGCACTGCGCCTTCGATGACCAAGTCCTTCGGAAGCCCCTCGCCGGGAATGATGGTCGCGGCGATGCGCTTGCAGGACAGCGTGCCCACCACGTCGGAAACCATGTCCGCCGGCAGAAAGGCCTGCACCAGCGATGCGGCGAGATCGAGGTCCGCCGACAGGTCCACGGCCACCGCGCCGGTCTTGAGGTCCGGCCGCAGTTTTCCATTGACGCCGATGCCTTTTGCCTTAAGCCCTTCCAGATGCACCGCGCCCTCGCGAAACGCGACCCCGCCCTGCAACTGCTCGATTTCCAAAGGCGCGGCGCGTTCCGGCAGGATGATTGCGGCGGATATGTTGCGGAGGGTCGCCTCCGCGACCAAGTCCTCCGGCGGCATGGGCCGCCCCACCCCGAAGACGCCGCTGAGGCGCTTGAGCGTCACCCCGCCGCTGAGACGCTTCACGCTGTCCAGCGGGAGGAACATGGCGAGTTTCTCGCGGCTGAGTTCCGCCTCGCCCGACAATTTCACCGCCGCCGTCATGGCGTCGAGGTCGGGGCTGACCTCGCCGCGAATCTCGAAGCCTTCGCTTTTCAGAGACTGGATGTGAAACGCGTTGTCCTTTACCCCGATGCGCCCCGTAATGGCCGGAAACGCGACTGGGCCGTCTTGCAGTGCGAGGTCAATCCCATCCAGCGCGATGTCGCCCGAAAGCACCCCAAGCGTTCCCGAGGGCAGCGCGCCGATATGAAAATCCGTGATGGCAAAGC
>CAZLII010000683.1:0-2701 GCA_964559065.1 uncultured Nitrospirales bacterium
AATGGCGTCCTTCGGCGAGGGGCTGTCGGCGATCACGGCGCATCTGCCCAAAGACACCGTGGTCGTGTTGGACGAGCCGGTGGCGGTCGCCGAGGCCGCGCGCGTGCTGGACGCGCAAATTGGCGACAACCCCTACTACATGCCCTGGGAGGAGGCGGAGAAATTGCTGGCGAAATTCCCGCGCCTGTACTTGTCGCAGGTGGGTTTGGAGCGGCGGGCGGACGCCGCGCGCGTGGACGCGCCGATGCGTTCCATGACGAGTTGGGCGGGACAGGTCGCCGATTTCTGGGAACAGTTGAAGCAGTGGGACCTGGCGGGCTACGCCGTCCGCATTTTTTGCGTAAACACCGGCGAGCGGCGGCGGCTTCTGGAACTGATCGAGGAGCAAGGCTACCGGCCGGAACAGGACGCCTTTGATCTGCGCGTGGAAATCGGGCGGCTGCGCGCGGGCTTCGCCGCGCCGGGCGACAAACTCGCCGTGCTCAGCGAGCGCGAGTTGTTCGGACGGCACTACATGCGGCGCACGCGCCGGCGATTCGAGGCGGGGGCGGCGCTCGTTCATTTCAGCGACCTGAAATCCGGCGACTACATCGTGCATGCGGTGCATGGCATCGGGCGCTATGTCGGCCTGCGGCGTTTCGAGGGGAAGGCGGGCGATTTCATGGCGCTGCAATACGCGGGCGGCGACACGCTGTATGTCCCTGTGACCCACATTGACCAGGTGCAGAAATACATCGGCGGCGACGGGGCCATGCCCAAGGTGGACCGGCTGGGCGGGGCGACTTGGGCGCGCACCAAGGCCCGGGTCAAAAAGGCCATCCGCGACATGACGGCGGACCTGATTGCGCTTTACGCGGAGCGCGAATCGCGGCCCGGTCACGCCTTCAGCGGCGACACGCCCTGGCAGCAGGAATTTGACGACGCCTTTGAGTACGACGAGACGCCCGACCAGGAACGCGCCATCCGCGATGTCAAGGCGGACATGGAAGCGCCCCGCCCCATGGACCGTCTGATCTGCGGCGATGTCGGCTACGGCAAGACCGAAGTGGCGATGCGCGCCGCGTTCAAGGCGGTCATGGACGGCAAGCAGGTCGCGCTGCTCGCGCCCACGACCGTCCTCGTGCAGCAGCACTACAACACCTTCCGCGAGCGTTTCGCCGATTTTCCCGTGCGCATTGAGGTGCTCAGCCGTTTTCGCACCGCCAAACAGCAGCAGGAAAGCATTGACGCGATGAAATCGGGCGAGGCGGACATCATCATCGGCACCCACCGCCTGCTCTCCAAGGACATCGGGTTCAAAGACCTCGGCCTGCTCATCATTGACGAAGAACAGCGCTTCGGCGTCGCCCACAAGGAACGCCTGAAAAAACTGCGCGCGCATGTGGACGTGCTGACCATGTCCGCGACGCCCATCCCCCGCACGCTCCACTTCTCGCTGATCGGCCTGCGCGACATGAGCCTCATCAACACCGCGCCCAACGACCGCCTGCCCATCCACACCTGCGTGGAGGCGTGGGACGCCGACCTGGTCCGCGAGGCCGTCACCCGCGAACTCGCCCGCCAGGGCCAGGTCTTCTACCTGCACAACCGCGTGCAGACCATTGACCAGACGGCGGCGCTGCTGCATCGCATCGTGCCCCGGGCGCGCATCGGCATCGGCCACGGCCAGATGCACAAGCACGACCTGGAAGACGTGATGACCGCGTTTATCAACAAAGACCTCGACGTGCTCGTATGCACCACCATCATCGGGTCCGGCATTGACATCCCCAACGCCAACACGATCATCATTGATCGCGCCGACACCTTCGGCCTGAGCGAGTTGTACCAGATTCGCGGGCGCGTGGGCCGCTACAAGCACCGCGCGTTCGCCTACCTGCTCGTGCCGGGCGACCGGGCGCTCAGCGAAGAGGCGCAGCAGCGGCTCAAGGCGCTGGAGGACTTCTCCGCGCTCGGTTCCGGCTTCCGCATCGCCATGCGCGACCTGGAAATCCGGGGCGCGGGCGACCTGCTCGGCGCGGAACAAAGCGGCCACATCGCCACCGTGGGGTACGAGACCTACCGCCAACTCATCGCGGAGGCCGTGGCCGAATTGAAGGGCGAACCGCTGCACACGCGCAGCCTGCCGCCTTTCGATATCGCCGTGGACGCGCACATCCCGGAGGCATACGTTGCCGCGCCGCACCAGAAGATGACGCTCTACCGCCGCATCGCGGGCGTGCAATCCGCCGCCGAAGTGGACGAAATGTTGGAGGAACTGCGCGATCGCTTCGGCAATCCGCCCGCGCCGGTCCGGCGCCTGCTCGACGTCATGCGCGCCCGCGCGCTGGCCGCCGATGCGGGTGTCAAGACCGTGGCCGCCGGTCGGGAGGGCATTTCTCTTGAGTTTCAGTCGGCCCAATGCCTCAGCCGCGCCGCACAGGCGCGCCTGCGCGAGCACTTCGGGTCGGCGCTCAGTTTCGCCTGGCGCGACACGCCCGCCGTCCGCCTCGCCGCGGCGCCGGATCGGGAATCGCCCCTGGAGACCGCCCTGCGGCTCCTTACGGTGCTGCAGGAGGCTTGATTGGGCGACACGGACGGACAGCGACGAAGAGGGGCAAGAAGACGGGCGCGCGGAGGCGCGGGACCAAAGTTCATGTATTCATGAATACGATGACGCGTTTTGTGGACAGCACATATACGTAAGCCCATCATTACAGAA
>CAZLII010000684.1:0-2696 GCA_964559065.1 uncultured Nitrospirales bacterium
TCAATTCAAGAGTAGCCGTGTCATTTCGAGCTTAGCCAGAAATCTTCACCATAGGCCAGGATTTCTCGGTCGCTTATGCTCCCTCGAAATGACAAAACGGGTGACTGTTTAGCCGACTGGCGTAACCTTTAAAATCAACACAAATAACATCTCCTTTTCGTCATTGCGAGCGGCGCAGAACGCCGCTTCGTTCGCAATAACGAAAAGAATCCGCATTCCTGTTTACATTGTCCATCGTCTGTGCTACGCTAATCATGGCGATGGAGGCAGAGGTGTGTGATGGGTAGATGGTTCTTTGCAGCGCTGCTCGCGGGGGTGCTTGCCGGGGGGTGCGCCGGGAGCAGGGAATGGGCCTATGAGCGCGATGGCCTCCGCTATGGCGTGACGGACGGGGTCTTTCGCGGGCGCTGGTGGAGTTACAGCGAGCGGGGTTCGTCGTTCCTGGCGGGGCGCTTCTACGAGGAAGCGGTGCGGGATTTCCAGGTGGCGATCAAGGGCCGCGCCACGGATTCGTGGCGCGCGCGAACCTACGGCCTCCACTTTGTCGAGTATTTCCCCAACCGCGAACTGGGCGTCGCCTACTACCATCTGGACCAACTCGACGAGGCGGAGCGCTGTCTGCTGCGTTCGCTCAGCCAGATTGATACGGACCGCGCCCATTACTACCTGAAACTGGTCCGGAAACAGCAGATCGCGCGGGGGCTGCTGGAAGACCGGGAAACGCCGCAAATTACGGTGTCTGTCCCCAAAATTATTGCGGGGACGCAGTGGGTGCGGGTGGCGCTGGAGGCGCGGGACGACGTGGGCGTGGCGGGAGTGAGGGTCAATGGGCGCACCCTGCCGCAGCGCGGCGCGCCGCCCGTGCTGGCACTGGAAACGGAAGTAACGCTGGAAGAGGGCGAGAACACGGTCACCGTGGCGGTCCGCGACCTGGCGGGCAAGGAAAGCACGGAAACCCGGCAGATTCTGGTGGACATGACCGGCCCCACGATTGGGCTGTTCGCGCCGGTGGACGACTTGGCCACGGCGGACCCGGTCATCCGCATTCGCGGCGCGGCGGTGGACCGCAGCGGCGTCGCCGCGTTGCGCATCAATGATCGGACGTTGCATCGCGATGCGGCGCAGGCGCGCGTGGAATTCGACCAGGAGATGCCGTTGCGCCCCGGGGAAAACCTGTTTGTGGTATCCGCGGCGGACACGGCGGGCAATGAAACGCGGTCTGCGGTGCACGTGTTCCACGGCGCGCCGGATACCGCCGAGGCGCGGCATTGGTTGCTGCGCCAAAAACACCCCGACGGCGTGCGCGTGGCGCATGTGGGGGGCGCAATGATGTCACTCTTCGCCGCCGTTGAGGACACCGGTCCGCAAATCCGCCTGAAGTCGCCGGACCCGGCCCGGCCCTATCGGCACAACCGCACCCTGTGCGTGGCGGGCGAAGTGATCACGCCGGACCGGGTGGCGGCGCTCACCATCAATGGCGAGCCGTTCGAGGACCTGGTCGGCGCGCCGCGCGAGAGTTTCAACAAGCGCATCCCGATTTCCGACGCCGACGCCGACCGCCTCCCGATTGACATCCACGCCGAAGATATGTCCGGTGCGCAGGTGACAGAGCATTTTGAGGTGGAAGTGCGACCGGTCACGCTGGCGTCGCGCGAATCCCGGATGCCCGTGGCCGTGCTGGCCTTTGCCGGTCAGGGCGTGGACCCCACGCTTGGCGAACTGCTCCGCACCACGACCGAGGCGGAACTGGTGGCGCAGGACCGCTTCCGGCTTCTGGACCGCATGCGCCTGCAGGATGTGCTGACGGAACAGCAACTGGCCGACGCGCTCGGCGACCCCGCCGAGGCGATTCGCCTCGGCAGAATCACGCCCGCCCATGTGTTTCTCGTCGCCGATGTTTTCCCGCGCGACCAGCAGGGCGTCGAGGTCAAGGCGCGGGTGATCAGCACGGAGACATCGGAAATCACCGCCACGCTGGACGCATTCATTGACAATCGCGAGAACCGCGAGGCAATGGCGCAGGGCTGCGCGTCGTTGGCGTCGCAACTGGCCGCGCTGTATCCCCGGCTGTCCGGCGAGATTCTCTCCGTGCGCGGCGAGGACATGCTGCTCAACTGGACCCGCGACGACGGCGTCCGAGAAGGGTCCTATTGCATCGTCGTGCAGGAGGAGCCGCCCTGGGTGAATGAAACAACCGGGGAAGTGATCGAGCCGGGTGAATTCGTCGAGGTCGGACGCGGCAGAATCACAGGCGTGCTCCAGAACGGGAGCCGGGCGCGCGCCGTGGACCGCAAAGAGGAGGGTATCCGTTTTGAGAGCGGCATGCCGGCCGTCACCATGTAGCGCCGCCGCGCTGATCGCGCTGATCGCGCTGGTCGCGCCGTGCGCCCGGGGGCAGGAGGCCCTCAGCATCACCTCCTCGCCCAATCCCGTGGGCAGCGGCGCGCGCGCCCTCGGCATGGGCGGCGCATTCATCGCCGTGGCCGACGACGCCACTGCCGCCTCGTGGAACCCCGGCGGACTCACCCAACTGGAGCGCCCGGAAATCTCCATCGTCTATGACTTCTCCTACTTTCGCGAGAATTTCACCTCCTCGTCCCACCCGGAATTGAACAGCGACCACGACATTGACCTGCACGGCATCAACTACCTCAGCGTCGCGTAACCCATCCCGCGCACCATCGCCGGCCGCAACC
>CAZLII010000685.1:0-2691 GCA_964559065.1 uncultured Nitrospirales bacterium
GGGTCGCGCCCAGCCGCGCCGCGGCGAAGCTCAGCACGACGAAGGCGTGATTGTTGCGCGAGAGCAGCGCCAGCCGGTCGCCCTTGCCGATGCCCCTCGCGGCCAGCGCGTTGGCGGTGCGGTTGACCGTGTCGTCGAGTTCGGCGTAGGTCTGGCGAAGGCCGCCCCAGACCAGCGCGGTCTTGTCCGGCACCCGCCGGGCGCTGCGCCAGAGCAGGTCGCCGAAGCCGTGGCTGCGGGCGCGGGCGATCGTGGCCTGCAGCGGCGCGGAGAAACCCATCGTGCCGGTCATCGCGCGCTCCCCTCGAGACGCCTGCGCAGGGCCTGCGGCAGCATCAGGTCGCCGCTCGACTCGAAGCGGGTGGCGCCGAACACTGGCCCGGAAAGCTTGCCGCGCATCGTGTACTCGGTGCCGGGGCGCTCGCCGGTGGCCAGCCCGATGGCCTGGCGCACCAGCGCGCTCATCGACACGCTGACGGGCACCGCCAGCACTTCCTCGTACAACGTTTTGCCGTGGCTCTCCCCGCCATGCTCCCAGAATTCCTCGCCGTGGTCCGACAACACGACAATCAGGGTGTTGTCATAGAGATTGTGCGCTTTCAGGGCGGCCACAAAGCGGCCGAATTGTTCATCGGAATAGCGGATTTCGCCGTCGTAGAGATCAATCTCTTTTCGGCGCTCTCTGAAAATGCCGTGCTCTGCATAGGACGCGGCCATAAACGGCGACCCGCCCGGTGGATCATAAGGCTCGTGCGGTCCCATGGTGTGTACATAAAAGAACCAGGGCCGGCCCGCAGCGGCGTCCAGCGCCGCGATGGCCTTGTCCACCACCTTCGCGTCATCCGCGTTCACCCGGTCGGAAGACTCCACGTCCACATAGCGGAAGAATCCGTCGCCGAAACCCCAGAGCGGGAGGATGTTGGGATTGGTGATGAATCCGTGGGTTTCATAGCCGTGGCGCGCAAAGGTTGCCGCCATGTCGGGCAGCCCTTTCCGCATGATGTCGGGCCGGTCCTGCGCGCCATGGACATTCGGATAGGTGGAAGTGAAAAGCGAGGCCACCGAGGGCTTGGTCCAGGAGGATTGGGTCATCAGATTGGTGAACAGCACGCCCTCCTGCGCCAGCGCATCCAGGTGCGGCGAGGTGGGCCGGTCATAGCCGTAACAATGCAGGTGGTCCCGCCGGAGCGTGTCTATCAGGTAGATCAGTACGTTCGGCGGCGGCGCTGCGGCGGCGTCAATCACCTCGCACGGGCCAATCCAGACCGGGTGGTCCGTATCGAAAATCAGGGTGCAGGCCGCGCCCGGGGGATGGCCCTCCAGCGGGATGCGGTAGTCCGCCCAACGTTCGGCGCGTCCCGTTCGCAGGCGCGCCGCCGCGCGGTCCCCCGCGTACACGCGGATTGTCGCCGTCCCGCCATGGGCTTCGCCCTCCAGCACCCCCAATCGCACAATCGCGCGTTCCGGCAGCGGGCCAAGCGCAATGGCGCGCCCCGCGCCGGCGTCCACCCGCCGCGCATCGCGCCATTCGGAATAGCGCTCAATACGCCGATGGACCAAGGTATCCGGCGACACCGCTGCCTCAAAATTTGGCGGCGGCGCGCCGCACCCCGCACCGAACGCCGTAATTGCCAAACACCATGCGACAAACCATTTCCGCATGGCGTCCACCTTAGCAACCGCCCCTCATGAATGCAAGCGGAAACCCTTATTCCTTCTGGAGGGTCTGGAAAATTTCTGGCATTTTCATCGTTAACGGGAGGGGCGAAGCCTCATGTCCGACTGCCTCTGTCATTTCGAGGGAGCGTAGCGACCGAGAAATCCTGGCCTGTGGTGAAGATTTCTCGCTACGCTCGAAATGACAACATTTTGCTTGAAATGACAACGCTGCCTTGAAAATTTCCCGCATTTTCATCGTTAACGGGAGAGGCAAAGCCTCATGTCCGGCTGTCCCTGAATTATCCTGAATTATCAGCGTTTGCCCCAAAGGGCGACGCGCCAGTCGTCCCAGATGACGGTGTCGCCGGGCTGGACTTCAGGGGATGCGGAGACGGCGAGGGTGACGGCGGTGGGGTGGGGGGTGCGCGCAGCGAGGAAGTTGCCGTGGAATTCTCGGAAGCCTTTGCCGGGGGTGATGCAGCAGACTTGCGTATTCAGCATGAGTCTTTGGGGTTCTTCTCCGGGCGGGTGGATGGTCTGTATCGCGGCGATGTAGAAGGTGGCGTTGGACAGGTTGCGCGCGCGGACAAAAACGTCGTATTCGCATCCGCCCTGGATATTGTTCGCCTGCACCCGGAAGGCGTCGCCGGGATCGGCGAAGGCGTCTATCTCCAGCCATTGCTGGCGCACGGCGACAACCCCGCCTGAAGTAAATGCCGTCTCCCTGGTAATGGTGCTGTGTTGCAGCGATGGCGATGCGCCTTCCGGGGCGGGGGCGTTTTCCGGCCATCGTTCGAAGCCGCCATTGGGAAGCAGATTTCGTCGCAAGGCCAGCCAGGACCGCGCCATGGCGGGGACAAAATCGGGTCGTCGGCGCAGAAATCGCCGCGCATCGCGCCATTCCTGGGGCAGGGTCAGCATCAGCGTCGCAGGCAGCGCATGAAAATCAGCGGCTTTGTACACGTTCTTGACATGGCCCGCATAGGGTTTCGGCACTTGGAATCCGATGAAACGGCGTTCTTTGAGAAAATA
>CAZLII010000686.1:0-2687 GCA_964559065.1 uncultured Nitrospirales bacterium
TCGCAACGAGGTCCCATGCGCCGCCTGCGCCGCCCGCACCACCCGTACCGCCTGCGCCGCCGCGCCCGCCGCCCGCGCGCCCAGGAATCGCGCCGGATACGTCGAGCGCGGCATTCCATTCAATGTTTTGCGTGGCGGCGATGGCCAGGGGATTGTCGCCGGTAACGGTGACAGTGACATCAGCGGGCACAAGGACGTTCACGAAGTTGAATTTCGCAACAATGTCCCCCGCGCCCACGTCAATCAGTTCTCCGTCAATGGGGCTGCCGCCATTGACGCGATAGGCGGGGTTCTCCGCGCCGACGCCGGTGTATATTTCCAGGGAATCGCCGCTGTTCATCAGCAGATCGCCCAATGTTCCATCGCTCAGATACGGGTCGCCATCCGCGCCCGGCGGCAGGTTGAACGCAAAGCCGGCATAGGTTCCGGGGGTGTTGGGATTATTCATCACGTCGAAGGCCGCGCCTGCCGGGATAGTGACATCCACCGTGATGTTGCCTGAGCGGGCGACGGACACGCTGAACGTATAGGTCGCGCCGCTCCCCGCAAAATTGACGACCTGGGCCGCGCCCGGCCCCGTGACGGACAACTGGATGTCGCCGGCGGTGAAACCTGTGACCGGTTCGCTGAACTGCGCCGTAAAGGGGGCGACCGTGAGAAATGTCGGCGTGGGGATGCCCGGCGTAATGTTCACACTCGGCGGGCCGGTGTCAATGATGTAATACTCCCCATTGTGAAAACTGGCATCGCCGGGCGTTGGCGGGATGCCGTCATTGCCGGCGAGCCGCCAATTCAGGTCGTATACTGTGTCATGGTCAACAAAATCAATGCTGATTTGGCCTTCGCCGCTGCCACGGTCCACGGTAACGGTGCGCACCGATCCGCCGCCCGTGACATTGGTGACGGATGCGCCGGCGATGCTTGGAGAAGCGTCAATGACGAAGTCGGACGGGGACACCGTACGCACGGGTTCGCTGAAGATGACGACAAAGTCGAGAAGTTGGTTCGCCGTGGGATTAGGTGCGCCGACCGCTCGCGTGATGGACAACACCGTCGGCCCGGTCAAATCCATCAGCCAGCCGCCAAAACCGTGCCCCAGCGCATTCGCGCAAATGTCTTTGTATCCCGTCAGATTCAGGTGAATGGCATCATCGCCGTTGGCTGCGAGGCTTGCGCGCGGCGTGGGATAGATGGGGTTGCCGCCGGGATAGGGCGAATACGTCGGCGGCCAGCCCGGGAATGGCGAAGTATTGGGACTGAACGGCAGACGATAAACAGGGCCGGCATCCCAGAAACCCGGGTGTCCCCGGCGGTAGTGCTGCAACCCCCAGTTATGCACATACAGCACGCGGTTGCGCGAACTCGCGATCGCGCGTTTGCGCAGGCCCATATTGATGAATGCACTGTTCACTTGGCTGGGCGAGGGATTGCCCAGGTTGATTTGCAACAGTTGTGCGTTCTGAATGCCCGCCAATGACGTTTCCCAGAGATTGATGTAGTCGTAATCAATCAGCCCCACCTTGATATCCGGCCGAATGGCGAGACAGTAATCCACAATGATCTCGATATTTGCCTGGATTTGATCGAAAAGCGCCGATTCCTGGGCGGGCGAGAGGCCAGTGTGCCAGCCGCCGAGCGTTTGCCCGGCGAGCATGTCGTTGCCGCCGATGCTCAAATGAATGATGTCAATCGTCGGATTCGCCGCAATTGCATCGCCAATCAGCGCCAGCGCGGCGGGATCAGTCCATACGGCGGCGGTGGCGCCCCCGATGGCGGTGCTTGAACCCTCCACCCCCCATTGGCTTAACCCATAGGTGCCCAGCACTGGCGGCCAGGCATTGTTCTCCCACGTCTGCTGCGCCCAACTATCGCCCACGAGCAAAATACGAGTGGTTTGCGCGCCTGCTTCGTGGGCCAACGTTCCCAACAGGAGCAGCATTGCCCCCGCTATCAGCAACGTTTCACGCCGCCACCCAAAATTCCTTCCGCATATCACGCTGAAATCCTCTCCGATCAGTGAATACAATACGCATGCGCCCGCAGGCTGCGTTGTTCTGTCATATGGATGCTTTTGGGGCAATAACCTGCGATGCGCGCCATTCATTCCCTTTAAGCCAGCCTGCCTGCCCTGTTTTTTCCAGATTCTACCCTTTAATAAGAATGTACCTCAGCGCCGCTAAAAAAGCAAGTACAAGGACCCGATAAAGGCGTTTATGAACAGCGATCCGGCCCGCAGTGGCGCCAAACGCTGAAGGTTGGCTGAAACGCCTCGGCACGGATAATTCAGAACTGGTTACGGTAATCGTGAAGTTCTTGGGGCTGTTGTTCCGGTTCTTCCCAATAACTTTGGTCGGGGGGAAGCCATTCCCTTTTGAGGGGGTCTTCGCTGAAGAAATGAATGATGAGACGGACCGGCGTGAACATCAAGTAAAACGCCAATGTCAGAAACAGATGGACCATAATCCAGTTCAGGACAATGGCGAACTTTATCCACCCGATAAAGACCGGCTTGAGCGCGCGCGGCGCGACCAGGCCAAGCAGCAGGAATACCGCGGCGACGGCAAGGAAGTAGGAGGGGAAGTGCTCGAATCCGTGCCACGCCCAGCGGATCATGCCGAGCACGGCGATGGCGACGGCCATCACCAGGCCGAATTTGCGTTGTTCCGTCTTACTGGAGGTGTCTATTT
>CAZLII010000687.1:0-2686 GCA_964559065.1 uncultured Nitrospirales bacterium
GGATTACTGCGCCCCGCACGACAATCTCAGTGAAGTCTGCGCGTTCCACGAGGCGATGTATCGCCTGCAGGAGGCGATTCTGTCGGTGCTGTCGGGGTGGACCCTCGAGATGCTGCTCGCCAGGCCCGGCCCCGCAAAGCGCCTCATGGGCAAGGTCAACTGCTTCATGCTCTGCACCCTGCCCGAAAAACGCCGCCGCTGACGGCGTGCAGCATCAGCGCTCCGGTCGGATATCCAATGTGCTGAGACGCCGCGGCCGCAGGGTGAAACTGATGCGGGCGGGGGAGCCTTCAACGCGCAGCGGCATGGTCATCGTGGATTCTTCTTTTCCGGGTGCGCCGGACGTCAGCCGCACTTGGTAATCACCGGGCCGCAGCAGGTAAAGATTTGCAGCCATTCGGCGCGGTTCCGCGCCAAAGTGAAACAACTCCGCTGTGAAACGGTCCTTGGATGCGGCGGTGACCAAGGCGGCGATTTGGCGCGGCGGCGTGAGCCAGCGCACGGCGTTGATGGGAAAGTAGCCCGCGCCGCCGGGGTCGCCGGTCACGCAGGCATAGAGCAGTTGCGTATCGGGCGTGAAGATGCCGTCCACCCCTTCCGGAATCAACCGGCCTTTGCCGAAGAGCGACGGGAAACGCAGGACGCGGTCGGTGTAGCGGACTTCGCTGGTGTAGCCCTCAAAATTGACGGAAAGCGCATCCTGGGTGCGGGCGAGCGCCTCTTCCAGGCGTTTCATGTCGCCGTGGAGCCGAAACGCAACGTAGGGCGTGGGGTCCAAGGCGAACAGGTCGTCAAAGCGCGTGTCGCCTGTGAGGAAGCGATATTTGCCCAGAACACCGGACAGATGCCCCAGCCGGGCGGCGCACCACGCCAGGCTGCCTTCCGCGGATTCCTCCGGCGGATTGCGGAGATACGCCAAGCGGGCCGCCGCCATGGATTCCAACGGCGCGAGGTATTTGGCGTCACCGGTCATGTGGTGCGTGAGCAGCAGCGTGTGGCTCATGAGCGAGAGGGCGCTGGGCCAGCGGTAGAGGCCGGGTTCGGAGTGGTTCTGCGGGTCCCACCAGTCCGGCCCGACGCCGCCGATATTCCCGGCGGGCCAGTGGATGGCGCTGGGGACGATGCCCGCCGGTTTGCCGCGCTCCGCGCGCGCGGCGGCGTCCACCCACGTGTCCATCCAGGCGCTGAAGAGGCGTCCGAGCCGCGCATCGCCGGTGCGCTGCCAGAGCAGGAGCGTGGGCTGGACGGCCCGGGGATGGTACACGGTGTCGCATGCGCGGTCCTCGCGTAAATCCACCTGGTCCACGCTGAAATAGGTGCTCTTGAACTGCAGATGGCCGCGTTCGTTCACGCCGGTCCACAAATGCTCGAAAAGGTCCGCCAAACGCAGCGCGCGCGCCTGCCACACGGAATTCTCCGGCTGCAAATGCATCATCGGCGTGAGCACATCCGCGCTGTCCTCGGCGGTATGCTCGACGTCATAGATGCGGTTGGTGTAGCCGTCGCGCATGTGCGGCTGATTCATCATCGCTTCGGAAAAGCGCGTTTGCGCGTTGATCATCGTCAGATCTTCAAAGCCAATCAGCACCGGAACCTGCCAACGCCACATCTCGCAGTCGTCGCCCCAGCCGCCGCCGAACTGGGCGTCCTCCCGCATCCGGTTGCGTATCCACCAGTGAATGATGTCGGTCAGGTGTTCCAGCGCGGCGCGTTGCGCGACGGCCCAAGCGGGCGCAGGCGCTTCGGGGGCGTACTGTTCCGCGCGCGGCAGCGCTTCGCCCAGGTACATGCGGAGGATGGGATTGCCGGGGAAGGCGTCGCGGCCCGCTTCGAGCCACGCGCGCGCCTTGGCATAGCGTTCCGGGTTGGCGTAGCCGCCATATTCCAGGATGCCCCACACCAGCATGCGCGCCTTATAGAGATGGGTGAGCGGAAAGAGCGGCGAATTCTCGCGGACGCCGAAGTCGTAATCCTCATTCTTGCGGAAATCCCGCCAATAGAACTCCAGCCTCGGATTCGTCATCCATTCCCCCACCCAGGCGATCAGGCAGTCCGTTTCCGCCGCGAGCGTTGCGTCGTCCGCGACGGCGTCGCGCAAAGTTCTCAGGGCATCGAGCCGCGCCGCGTCCGTGGGCGCTTCGCCCGCCTGCCGGATAAGGGCGTCCCGCTCGGCGGAAGTGGAGAAGGTCTCCGCCGACACGGCGGCGCAGGCCGTTGCCAGACAAACACAAAACAGCCCTGAATTCCACCACTGCGACTTTCCCATGTCTTGCGTCCTTTCTCTTGCGTCTTGCCGGTCCTTGAAGCGCCGCCCGACTGTCCTTAGCGTCCCTCCTGTCCCTCCTGTCCTTCCTGTCCGTCGCGGTCCCTTGCGTCCCTTTGGTCCCTTGCGTCGCCCCGCCTGTCCTTGGCCGGTCCTGGCGCCCGCCGCCAAAGGAAAAGGCCGCCGGTGTTGCCACCGGCGGCCCTGGAAGGCTACGCCTTATTGTGGACTGCCGCGCTTAGCGGCGCTTTCTCCGTCTCAGGGTGACCGCGCCGCCGGCCGCGCTCAGCGCCGCCAGGATGGCCAGCCCGAAGACGCCCGCCACCGGCACGCCCGTGCCCGCTGTCAGGGTCGCCACGGAG
Organism: uncultured Nitrospirales bacterium; assembly: GCA_964559065.1. Taxonomy (GTDB): domain Bacteria; phylum Hydrogenedentota; class Hydrogenedentia; order Hydrogenedentales; family CAILVY01; genus CALEDJ01. The sequence continues at coordinate 2,626 of CAZLII010000687.1, forward strand.
GAGTAGATCGTCTCGTAGTTGTCGGAGATGGACACCTGGTAGGCGCCGGCATCGGCCTCCG
>CAZLII010000688.1:0-2682 GCA_964559065.1 uncultured Nitrospirales bacterium
CATATATTTTGGACAGCAATAATTCTGGACAGCAATGGTCCGCGTTTTGGTATGATGAGGCAAGCGTGACCGGCTATGGGTTCCAAGCCAGAATAGAACGCTTGCCACCATCGTTGGGAATGATGCGGCCATGACATGCGAGGATCTGCCGCCAATGACGCGACACGCGCCTGCTACGCCCCATCGCTTCCTGCGCAAGGCGGCGTGGCGCTTGGCGTATGGCGCGTTTCTGCTGCTCTTGCTTGCCGGGATGGAAGGGGTTTTTCGCTGGCATGCGGCGCGAAGCGCAGACCCGACGCTCCGCATGATTCTCTACGACTACGGCTGTCTCGTCCGGCAGGATGCCAGCCGCTTCCGTTTTGTGCCGGACCCGGTGCTGCCGTATCGGATCAAGCCCGGATTCGCGTTTCATTCCCCCGACGGTTACGGGGTGACGCGGCACAATGGCCAGGGGTTTCGCGCGGATGCGCCGTTCCCGGAAAAAACACCGGAGGCGCTGCGGATTATCTGCCTGGGCGGGTCCACCACCTATGGCGTGAGCGTTGTGGATAATGCGAGCACGTATCCGGCCGCCCTGGAGCGTTTCCTGAACGGCGACTTGCGCCCGGCGGGAGGACGCAAGACGGAGGTCTTCAATCTCGGCGTAGGGGGCTACACCTCTCAGGAAGTGCTGCTTACGCTCCGTGAGTACGGTCTGTCGCTGGACCCCGATGTGGTGCTGATCCAGTGTGCGGTGAACGATGTGGCGCCCCGCTTCTACCCGAATTTCGATCCGGAATACCGCCATTTCCGGAAACCGCTTCTGCCGTTGAACACGGGATTTTTCGCCCGCCTCGCATTTCGCTCCAATCTGGTTCTGGTGACGGGATGGAAACTCGGCCTGATCGAGCCGCTTACCTTGCAGGCGCGGACGCAGCACCCGATGCCGACCGCAGCGGAGGCGGCGGTCAACCTGGCGCGGAACGGTCCGGATGCCTACCGCAAGCACCTGGCGGACGCCGTCGCCCTGGCGCGGGATTCCGGAGCGCGGGTGTGGCTGCTGACCGAGGCGCACTTCTTCGGCCCGTCTTTCCGCGCGCCCGACGAGGAGGCGCGCCTGATGGATGACCTGTATCGCGAGGGGCTTGTCGAGCACAACGTGGTCGTCCGCAATCTTGCACGGGAGACCGGGGTGGGGCTGGTGGACCTGGAAGAGTGTATGCCTCTATCGCCACGTTACTTCAGCGACCCGGTCCACATGACGGAATCCGGGAACCTGGTCAAAGCGCGGATCATCGCGGAAAGCATCCGGGAGTCCTTATTCGCCCCGAACCCTCGAGCGAAAGACCCCGGCCACGGCTGATCCCCGCCATGCCACAACGACATTGCCCCTCTGAAATAAGGATGTTGTTCACGCTTCCGCATGCGGTGATTCCGTATTCCCTTGCGCACGACTCAACCAGTCTTCAGGACTTCCCGGCGCATACTTCGACGGCACGATACATTTCCTTTCCCGTGGTCAGTGCGGTGTGAATGATCAGATTCGGATTGTCTTTGAGTTCATCCACTTCGCTTTCAAGAACGACAACCAGATCTTTGGCGCAGCCCAAGCCCCTAAGTCGCCGGTGCAGTCGGTAGGCGGTTTCCGTGCGGTTCGCGCCGTCCGGCATCACCATCATCAGGTCCAGATCGCTGTCCGGTCCCGCCTCCCCTTGCGCGACGGACCCGAAAAGCACCACGCGCAACGGTTGCGCCTCTTCGACAATGCGCCGCACCGCTTCCTCCGCGATTTCCATCAGGCATGTCATCCCGAATCCTCCTGACTGTCATTATAGCATCCCTGTGACTTTGGCGTGGCGTTTCATGGGCGCGTCGCGCTATGCTGGAGACCGTGTAAGACTCTTTGATCACGACTTATGCGCGGTTTGCATAGATAATTGGTGAAGGTTGTCGCTCTGTTGTGTATTGTACGATCATTTTTTGCCCCCTCTTACGTCACCCCCGCGAAAGCGGGGGTCCAGAGAAGAGCGAGGGCGCCCGTTGCGCGATCGCTGGATTCCCGCTTGGCGCGGGAATGACGACGTTGATTTTGCGGGATGCAGCCCAATAGATGTGGTTGCGGCTATGCCGCGTTAGGAAAAGGGGAGATGGATACGATGCACATTGTGGTAGCGCCGGACGGATTCAAGGAGTGCTGCACGGCGGTGGCCGCGGCGGAGGCGCTTGCGGAGGGGTGGCGGCGGGTTTTTCCCGACGCCGATCTGCGGCTGGTCCCCATGGCCGACGGCGGCGAGGGCACGGTGGAGGCGCTGGTCACCTCGACCGGCGGCAAGCGGGTGACGATACGCGCCTGCGGTCCGCTGGGCGACCCCGTGGATGCGGCCTACGGCATTCTCGGCGACGGCGAGACGGCGGTCATCGAAATGGCGGCGGCATCCGGTCTGTCGCTGGTCCCGCCCGAAAGGCGCAACCCTGCCGCCGCCACGTCGCGCGGCACGGGCGAATTGATACGCCACGCGCTGGATTCCGGCGTGTGCCGGATCATCGTGGGCATCGGCGGCAGCGCCACGAATGACGGCGGCGCGGGCATGGCGCAGGCGCTGGGCTGCCGCTTGCTCGACGCCGAAGGCCGCGACCTGCCGCCCGGCGGGGAACACCTCATCCGGATCGAGCGCATTGATATCGCGGAACGCCATCCGAAAC
>CAZLII010000689.1:0-2676 GCA_964559065.1 uncultured Nitrospirales bacterium
GCCGAAGGCTCGCCGCCGCCATTCCGGCGGCGCTTGTTCTCGGTGGGGCGGCGACCGCGCCCCTCGGCCTTCCCATCCTACCCATCGAAAGGCTTGATGGCTATGTTCGTGCGTTCACCTTCGGCGCGCTCGATGACATCCATGAGGTCACCGGGACCTGGCATGATCAGTTCGGCTGGGAAAATCAGGCTGCGACCGTCGCCGGCGTATTCCATCGCTTGACGCCGGAGGAGCGGGCGGACTGCGCGATCATTACCGGCAACTTCGGCCAGGCAGGCGCGATTGATTTTTTCGGTCCGGCTTATGGGCTGCCGCGCGCGACCTCAATTCACCAGAACTATTTTCTGTGGGGACCCGGCCCCGCCTCCGGCAATTTGGCCATTGCATACGGCATCGGACAGGATTTTCTGGAAGTGCTGTTTGAGGACGTGGAACACGCCGCGACTATTTATTGTGATTTCTGCATGCCGTTTGAAAACGATCTGGCCGTGTATCTGTGTCGAAACCTGAAAATATCGCTGCATGACGCGTGGCCTGAATTCCGCATCATCGCATTCAGCAATACCGGCGTTTCCCCGGAAATTGCGGCCCGGCTGCTCCAGGCGCTGGCGCAATACCCCATTGCTCCGAATGCGCGGACAGAAAACGCGCCGGAAAAGAGATGAACCATGGGAGGATGGCAAATGACGGTAAGCGGAGAAACCCGGCGACTGAAGGAAATTTTTCTTGCGGCAATCCTCATATTGTTCTTCTTTCAGTTGCTGGGCGCATGGATTGAGAACATCTACCGGTTGAGTCTCATCAAACTGACGATGGGCGCAGAGTTGTTCGGCATTTTGCTGCCGCTGTTGTTCTTGCCGATTGCGGCGGCGGGTCGCCGCGCGGAACGCGGCGTCCTGGCGGCGGCGCTGCTGGTTGTGCTTATCACGCGGGCGCTGTGTCCGCTGCTGTCCGCGCCGTGGCTGATCGTGAATGCGGGAGTGGGCGTCGCGGCATGCCTGGCGCTTGCGTGCCATGCGCTGTCGGGGACCGCAGGTTCCGTGCGCCGCGACTTGGGCGTTGCGGCAGCGGTTGCGGTGCTCCTGTCCATGCTGCTGCGGGCGTGGGGTTCTTCCTATGACCTCTCGATGGGCGGGCCTTGGGCGTGGCTGGGATGGGCGCTTGCGGCGCTGGCCCTTGTCCTTCTGTTTGTCCCGCGCGAGACCGAGGCGTCCGACGCGGCGCATCCGGCGGACGGCGGGCGAATCAACGACATCGCGGCGGCGCTGGGCTTGTTTGCCAATGCCGCGATCATCTACCTCGCGCTGCAGAGTCCGGCGGTGGTGAGCGCGTGGTGCGGGGCCAACTACCTGTTGGGCACGGCGTTGCTCGCGTTTTCCCTCGCCTGCGCGCTGGGTTGGATGGCGGCGAAGCCGGGCGGCCTGTCACGAAGCGCGCTGCTGTTGTGGAACGGCGCTTTTGTGATTGCGATGGTGGCGGGCATCCGATGGAACACCATCGTTTTCCCTGCAACGCCGGAAGCCCCGGCCGTATTCGTCGGGCCGCCGTCCTGGACCCACACTGCGCCGCTCTACCTCATGCTCCTGCTCGCAGGCGTGGTCCCGCTGAATATCGCGGCGCTGGCGGCGCGCTGCGCGACGGGGCGTCCGCGCAGGCATGTCGCCCCGGTAATGCTGGGCATGGCGTTCCTGACGCTGATCACGCTGCTTTTGATTTTCACCAACGTCTGGGGCTACGTCGGCATTGCGGGGGTCTATCTCAGAAACCGGTTCTATCTGCCGTTTCTCATTGCGGGGGCGGGCATGGTCGCGCCGTGGCTGCTTCCCACGAGGGCGGAGGCCGCGCCGCGCGACAACGCGCCGCGCGCATCGGCCCTGCCCGCCGTCGCAGGTGCGATGCTGGCCCTGCTGACCGTCGTGGGTGTCCTGTGCCGCGCAGCGCGGCCCGCGCCCGTGGACGAATCCCTCCGCACGATCACGGTGCTGACCTACAACATGCAGCAGGGGTCCGCGCTGGACGGCGACCAGAATTACTGGGGACAACTGGCCTTCATCCGCGCGGTGGGCCCCGACATCATCGGCCTGCAGGAAAGCGACGTCGCCCGGCCTTCCGGCGGGCAGGTGGACGCCGCCCGCTTTTTCGCGGAGGCGTTGGGCTTCTATCACTACTACGGCCCCAACGCCATTTCCGGCACCTTCGGGACCGCCATCGTCTCCAGATTTCCGCTGCAAGACCCCGTCTCGTTCTTCTCCTACAGCACAACCGATGAAATCGGCACAGCCGCCGCGATCATCGAGGTCGGCGGCCGCCGCATCGCGTTCTTCAACAGCCATCCAGCGGGCAGGCCGGCGGCCATGCAGGCCCATGTTGACGCCTTGATGGCCGAGGCGCACAAACACGGGCATGTGATCGCCGTGGGCGACTACAATTTCAGGCAATCCACCCCGTATTACGAAAAGGTGGTCGAGACATTGGCGGATTCCTGGCTGGCACTGTATCCCGACGGCATCGGCGTGATGCCCGACACGGGAGCGCCGCTCGACATGACGCGGCGGATAGACCACATCTTCGTCCCGCCGGATTTCGAGGTGCTGTAAGCGCACTATGTGCCGGCGCCTGCCTCGCAAACGGACCACCCCGCGCATTGGTCCGTCATCCGATGGGAGTGAGCAATCC
>CAZLII010000690.1:0-2662 GCA_964559065.1 uncultured Nitrospirales bacterium
ACGTGTTCAGCGCGGGGCACAGCCACGAAATCACGCGCGACCCCATCCGACTCGAAGACACCGGCGCGCTGATAACGCAGGCCGGCTATTACGCGCGCTACGTGGGCCGACTCGAACTTGTTGTGGACCTTGACGCGCGGCGCGTGGCCGACGCAAAGGGGGAAATCGTGGACATGCGCCACGACGCCGTGCCCTGCGACGAGGCGCTGCTGGCCTGGGTGCGCGAACAGGAAGCGGCGATTGCGCCGGAAGCCGCGCGCATCGTGGCGCGCGCCGACCGCGCCCTCAACGGCAAGGCCGCCGCCATCCTGGCCGCCGCGGCGCTCCGCCGCCAAAGCGGGGCCGAAATCGCCTTCTGCCACCCCGGCCAAATCATCCGCAGCGGCCTTCCCGTCGGCGAACTCGATGTCAACGCCTTCTTCCGCACCGGCGGGCAGCGCGGCAAAAAAATCGTCGCGGTCTCGCTGACCGGACGCCAGATCGAGGATTATCTCAGCGGCCTGGTCACCTGGCGCTACGGCAACACCGAATGGAGCGGATTTCATGCGACCCTGCGGCGCGAACCCGACGGCAACGGATGGAGCGCCGACACCGACCTCGAACCCGACCGCGCCTACCGCGTCGTCATGCCCGAACTCGAATGGCGCACCAGATACCAGAAGGTCTTCGAGCGGATCGTCCGCGCCGGCGACGCCACCGCCACCGACCTCCCCAAGCCCTCTCCGCTGGACATCACCTTCACCGACGCCGTCGCCGCATACCTCGAAGAGGTCCTCGATACCGACGCGCCCCTTGACGCCCACGTCCGCGCCCTCGCCCAAGGCATCGGCGAAGAAGACGAAATCGCCGATACCGCCCCCAATACTGAATATGCCGCCGTTGAAGAGTGATTGCACGCTGCCCAGGCTGTCACAGGACAAAGGAAAATGTCCTTGGTCACCGCGTCTAATCCGTGATGCGCGCCTTGCCGCCCAGTCCCTGCAATGCTTTCACGAAGGTGGGGAAGGTGATGTTCACCGCCTCGTAGCCGTGGATGACGGTGGCACCGGGCAGCATGGACCCCGCGATGGCGAGCGCCATGACCACGCGGTGGTCGCCGTGGCCGTCCACTTCGCCTGAGCGCAGAGCGCTTTGCTCGATCACCAGTCCGTCGGGCAATTCGGATATCTTTGCGCCGAGTTTTTCCAATTCCATTCGCATGACAGCGATGCGGTCGGTCTCCTTCAGGCGCGCCTGAGGCACATTCACCAGCCGTGTCACCCCCCTCGCGAAACAGCCCACCACAGCCATCATGGGCAGGGCATCGGGCGTGGCGTTCATGTCAATCTCGCAGCCCGTCAGCGGGGCGGCCTCCACGCGAATACCATCGTCGGCAACAGTGACCTTCGCCCCCATGGCGCGAAGATAGTCCAGCACCGCTTTGTCCCCTTGGGTATCATTCAAATCCAGTCCCTTGCACAGCACATCATTGTCGTATAAGGCGCCGGCCGCAAGGAAAAAGGTCGCGGACGAAAAATCGCCGGGGATGCGCCGCTGTACAGAGGAATAGGCCTGCCCGCCGTAAATATGGAATTCACTGAGGTCCGGGGCATAGTCCACGCGAATCTGCTGGCGTTCGAGCCAGTCCAACGTCATCTGCACATACGGCTTTTCGTTCAACACGGGCACGCGCAAATGGGTGTCGCGCTCCGCCAGTGGCGCATTGATCAGCAGTGAGGTCACATACTGGCTGGTGACCGCCTCCATCGTTGTTTCGCCGCCACGCAGCACCCCTTCCACCACGAAGGGCGGCGTCCCGCCGCCGCGCGTTGCGCGCACATGCGCGCCAAGGTCGTTCAGCGCCTGGGCCAGTGGACCGCAGGGACGGCGGCGCACCTGGTCGTCACCGGTGAGCACACTGATGCCCTCGCGCACCAGCGCCGCGCTGCCCAGCGCAATCCGCATGGTCGTGCCGGAATTGGCTACATCAATCACGTTGTCCGGCGCGGTGGGTTGTCCGTTCGTTCCCACGATACGCCATGCAGCGCCTTCTTCGCTGATATCCGCGCCGAAGGCGCGGAAAGCGCGGAAGGTGGAGCGCGCATCCTCTGACAGTAAAGGCTGTTCAATCAGGCTTTCGCCGGATGCCAGCGCCGCAATCGCCACCGCCCGAATCGTGTGCGATTTCGATCCGGGAATCTCCACCGCGCCCCGCAGGGGCGCGCCTTCCACAACAAGTTTCATGTGAACAAACTTTCCGTGAAAACAATTCATTTGTGGGTAATACGTGTGGCGTGATCATATCACGACGATACGCGAAACAACCATAAGAGCAGCCGGTACAGAAGAAATCGAATTCTCCGTGTGCCCGGGAATCCTGGAATTTGTCCGAAGCCGCAAGGCTTTGTATCATTGCGTTTCGCTTTGCAAAGAAAGGATGCCTGAAGATGTCAGTTGATCCCATTCCCAATATCATTACGGTGGATTGCCATTATGCAGCGCCGCAGCGCGCGGCCGCCTACCTGTTGCTGGAAGAAGGCCGCGCCGCGTTTGTGGACAACAACACGGCGCGCGCCCTGCCGCATCTGCTCGACGCGCTGGCGAAGGCGGGCCTGCGTCCGGAAGCCGTGGAATACGCCATCATCACCCATGTGCATCTGGACCATGCCGGGGGCACGGCGGC
>CAZLII010000691.1:0-2654 GCA_964559065.1 uncultured Nitrospirales bacterium
TTACTCATAAAAAATCTCCTCGAACATAGGCTTTAATCAGGGGGGCCTTAAGAAAGGTCACATTTCCCCATGCACGGTATTATACCTCATCCCCTGAAGACGGCGCAAATTCAGGCAGGCATAAGCGGAAATCAGGCGCGCGTTTCGTCGCGGATGGCCAGCAATTCCTTCATGACATGCGCGAGATTGGCGGCATATTGCCGCGTGCCGAAGGCGTCGTGCAGTTGCCGATACAGGCGATAGAGCCGATCATACACGGCCGCACTTTTGGGGTCAGGCGCATACTTGACCGGCTGCACGCCGGTCATCGCCTTTGCCGCCGCGTTGAAATCATCGTGGCCGCCCGCCGCTTTGCCCGCCACCACTGCGCCCGCCATGGCCGCGCCCAGCGCGCAGGTCTGCGTGCTGCGCGAAATCTCCATTGTGCGGTTCATCACATCCGCGAGAATCTGCATGACCAGCGGATTCTTCATCGCGATGCCGCCGCAATTGATCACGCGCTTGGCCTTCACCCCGTATTCCTCGAAACGCTCCATGATTACCCGCGCGCCAAAGGCCGTCGCCTCGATCAGGGTGCGGTACATTTCCTCCGGGCGCGTGTGCAGCGTCATGCCCAGCATCATGCCCGTCAGGCGGGGGTCCACCAGAATCGTGCGGTTGCCGTTGTGCCAGTCCAGCGCGAGCAGGCCGCTTTCGCCGGGCCGCAGCCGTTGCGCGGCATCGGTCAGCGCTTCATGCGAGCCTTTGTCCGGCCCGCCCGGCTGCAAGTAATTGACGAACCAGTTGTAGATGTCGCCAAAGGCCGACTGGCCCGCCTCCAAGCCGTATGCGCCGGGCAGGATGGACTCGGGAACAATTCCGCAGAGGCCGGGGATATCGGGCAGGTCTTCGTCCATCGGCGCGACCATCATGTCGCATGTGGATGTCCCCACAATTTTCGTGAGCACGCCCGGCGTGATGCCGCAGGCCACCGCGCCGAGGTGCGCATCGAAAGCGCCCACCGACACCGGGATGCCCGAAGGCAGCCCCAGCCGTTTGGCCCATTCGTCCGTCAACGCGCCGGCGGCGTCCTTGATGCAGTACAACGTATCGGGCAGGGTCTCGCGCACCCGCGCGAGCGCCTTGTCCACGGACGCGAGGAATGCGGCGTCCGGGTAGCCGCCCCAGGTGGGATTGGCCATGGCCTTGTGTCCGGCGGCGCAGATGCACCGCTTGACCCGATCCGGCGCGGTCGTGCCGGTGAGCAGGCCGGGAATCCAGTCGGCGCATTCCACCCAGGTATAGGCGGCGTCAAAAACTTCCGGCGCGGTGCGCCGGCAATGCAGCAGTTTCGCCCAAAACCACTCCGAGGAATAGACCCCGCCGCATTTCGCAAGGTATTCCGGGTGCGCCGCTGCGGCTTTCTCCGTGATTTCCGCCGCTTCCACATGGGACGTGTGGTCCTTCCAGAGCCATGCCATCGCCGCCGGATTGTTCTTGAAGGCGTCCTGGAACGCCAGCGGTTCGCCCTTCTTGTCCACAGGTAGCGGCGTGCTGCCCGTCGTGTCCACGCCGATGCCGATCACCTGGTCTGGAGAAAAGCCCGTGGTTCGCGCGCCGTCCTTCAACGCGCCGCGCACCGCCGCCGTCGCGCCCTCAATATAATCGGCGGGATGCTGCCGCGCCAGATTGGGGTCCTTCGCATCCAGAATGATGCCCGCCTCGCCATGCGGATAATCGAAAACGTGCGTCCCGACTTCCTCGCCGGTGGCGACATTAACGACCAGCGCCCGCACCGAATTGGTGCCGTAATCCAGACCAATCGTGTATTTCTCCGACATGGCTTCGCACTCCTCTCCAGTTGACTCTTTGCTTTGCGCCGCATCTCCCCAGACTCGCGCCCAATCATAGCAAATGGAACCTGCACGGTGAAAAACGACTTCCCCCGGCACACTCCGTCCATTTCGTCCATTCCGTCCACAAATCCAGAGTCGCCTCTCTACGCGGGACAATTTCTTGTGAAATGCCTTCCTTTTTGGCATACTTCCCGGAAATCCGGGTTCAATGCGGCCTTTGCGGAACGCCGCAGTCGCGGGGAGAGCAGCATGACGGAACCAACAATCGGTCTGGCATCAATAGACATTGTGATCATTTTTGTCTATCTCGGCGGCGTCTTTGTGCTGGGCACCTTCTTCGGCAGATACGTCAAGAACGCGGGCGACTTCTTCATCGCGGGCAAGGCGCTGCCATTCTGGGCCATCGGCTTCTCCATCGTGGTGAGCGACATCGGCGCGATGGACTTCGTGGCGGTGGCGGGCGCGACGCACAAGGACGGCATCGCGGCGGCGAATTTTGATTGGATCGGCTCGATGCCCGCCATGGTTTTCGCGGCCTTTGTGTTCGTGCCGTATTTCTGGCGTTCGGGGGTCTTCACCATCCCGGAATTCCTGGGCCGGCGCTACAACGCGGGGGTGCAGATCATCCACGCAAGCATCTGGGCGTGCTTCATGCTTACCATGCTCGCGCTGATGCTGTGGGTGGCGGCGGACAAACTCATGTTCACCGTACTCGGCTGGGACCCCATGCGCACGGTGTGGCTGATGGCTTTCGTCACCGGCGTCTATACCTTCTCCGGCGGGCTTTCCGCCGTGGTCATGGTGGACGTGGTCCAACTC
>CAZLII010000692.1:0-2638 GCA_964559065.1 uncultured Nitrospirales bacterium
GAGCCATTGGGCGATGGGTTCGAAGACTTCCTTCTCGCCTTCTTTGCTGAAAGCGAGGTCGCAATGGCCGTAATCCTCGACCACGCCGCGTTCTTTGGACAAGACCAGCACCGCTTTGTCCTTGTGCGGCAGGCTGTTGATGAATTTCTCGCCCTTCTCCGCCGAGACAAAGGGGTCCTTCCCGGCAAAGATGGCCAGCAACGGCGTGGTCATTGTTTTCATTCCTTCGAGCACGTCAATGCCGTCCTCCCGGATGCGGAAAGTTTTGGTCCTTGTCCAGAAGGCCATTTCCTCCAGCACATGCGGTTGGGGGCTTTCGAGCATATTGAAGAGATGCTCGACGCGGAGGTCGGGATGCACGTTTTTCAAATTGATCGGGAAGATGCCCTGTGCGATGCCCAAGGTGAACCCGATGGGGACGAAACCGCGTTGCAGCGCGCCCATGAACGCCGGGAAGAGCCGGACCAGGCGGACGACGAAATCGGGAATACGGATATTCGTTCCCTCGAAGCCGATGGGCGCGCCAAGCGTCACCGCGCCGGCAATGTGCGCGTCGCCGTGCGCCTGCACATAGGCGTAGAGCAACATGCCGCCCATGCTGTGGCCCACCCAATGCACCCTGGCATAGCCGGTCGTCTTTCGGATGTGCATGATGACGGCGGGCAGGTCCCGGCACACGAAGTCGTCAAAGACGGGTTCGGTGATGTTGTGCTCGAAGGGCGGGGTGGATGACCGTGTGCCGCGCAGGTCAACGGCCCAGCAATCGTACCCCTTCTTGGCCAGGTATGCGGCGATGCATCCGGTCTCCGGCTCGGTGAAGTTGTGATGATTGGCCATGAACCCATGAACCAGCAACACCGGTTCACCTTCGGTTCGACCCCGCCGGTAGCGGCACACCCGCAGCCGCCAGAGGTCGTTGGTGATGACGGTGTAGATTTCGTTGGTGCGCAGCGCTTCGAGGTACATCGAGAGGAGCAACGTCCAATACACCAGCGCGGCGGCCACTACCACCACGGCTACGGCTATCAGCACCCAAAGCAAGCCCATAATGTTTCTCCCGCGGTCCCCGCTTGTTGTCTGTTATTCCGTCCGGCCTGCCGCGCCGAGGCCGTCCCGCACGGCCTCGGCCAGTTTCCGGTTGAATCCGGGCAGCGCCGCAATATCCTCCACTGGGGCCGCCTTTATTTTGGCTATAGACCCCATCACATTCAAGAGCGTGCGCGCGCGGGCCGGGCCGATGCCCGGAATCGCGGTCAAGGCGGTGGCGAGCACGGCCTTTCCCCGGCGTTCCCGGTGGTAGCGCACGGCGAAGCGGTGCGCCTCATCCCGGATGCGGCCCAGGAGCAGCAGCGCCGGATGCGACGGCGGCATGATGATTGGATTCGCGCGGTTGGGGATAAAAATGCGGTCCTGCGCACGCGCCTCGTCTTCGCCGGGCCGCGCCTTGGCGATGGCCGCGTGCGGCAGGTCTTCGATGCCGAGGTCTTTCAACACCGCGCTTGCCACGCCCAGTTGCCCCTTGCCGCCGTCCACCAGCAGCAGGTCCGGCAAATCATTTTCTTCGATGGCGCGCGTGAGGCGGCGCATCAGCGCCTCGCGCATCGCCGCGGAATCGTCCTGTCCCGCCGCGCCGCGCATCGCATAACGCCGGTACCGCGCCTTCGCCGGACGCCCATCCTCGAAGACCGCCATGGACGCCACGGTCTTGTCGCCCTGGATGGTGGAGATGTCGAAGCATTCAATGCGGCGCGGCAGACGCGGCAGGCGGAGCATCCGCTGCGCCTGCTCCAACACATCCAGCCGCGCCTTTTCCTCCATGCGCTTTTCCTCGAAAGCGTGGCGCGCGTTGCGTTCGGCGAGGGCGACGAGCGCGCGTTTCTCCCCGCGCTGCGGGCAGAGCACCGCCGTCTTCGCGCCGCGCTGCTCCGTCAGCACCTCCTCCAGCGCTTCGGTGTCTTCCAGCGGCAGCGGCGTCAGAACTTCCGCCGGAATCGCCGGCGCGCCGGCGTAATACTGGACAATCAACGAACTCAGGAGTTCATCCAGCGGCATTTCGCTGCGCTCAAAGGAAAACGACCGCCCGCCGATCATCTTGCCGCCCCGGTAGAACAGCGCCTGAATCTCGGTGAAACGGCCTTCGTTGTAAAGGCCGAACACATCGCGCTCCTCCGCGCCGGGCACTGCGACCGCCCGCTGCCGCTCCAGCGTGCGCCGCAGGTCATAGAGCCGGTCGCGCAGTATTGCGGCCTTCTCGAACTCCAGCGCCGCCGCATGGGCGGCGATCCTGTCGAGCAGGAGCCGCTCCAAGTCCTCGTTGCGTCCCTCCAGCGCGAGCATCACCTGCGCCACCGTCTCGTGGTATGCGTCGCGATCAATCAGGCCGACGCACGGCGCATCGCACTGCTTCATCTGATGGTAGATGCAGGGCCGGGTCCGATTCTGCAGCACATAGTCCGAACAGATGCGCAGTGGGAAGATGCGTTGCAGCCACCGCAGGATTTTGCGCACCGCGCCCGCGCTGTCGTAGGGGCCGAAATACCGCGCGCCATCCTTGCGGTAGCGCCGCACCACCGTCACCCTGGGGAATTCCTCATGCGGGTCGATCCGCAGGCTGATGTAGGTCTTGTCGTCCTTGAGT
>CAZLII010000693.1:0-2634 GCA_964559065.1 uncultured Nitrospirales bacterium
AGGCCCCGAGGCACAATTACATGCTATTGACGGGGCGGTGAGTGCTTCACTAGAATCGGTTTTCTGATGCGGAAGCGGGCGATTGTTTCCCGGGCATGATCGCGGGGCGGAAGGTGACGTGACAGAAAACCGTTGGAAAAACCTGAGTGTGCTGGCACCGGCTGCGGCGACGCAGTTTCTCGCGGCGCGGATTACGGAGGCGTTGTTGTCGCAGGGGGAGTCCGGCATCCCGGAAGCGGCGGGGGGCGCGCCGGCGCGGTTTCTGCGCATTGAGACGGCCATTGACACGCTTTCGCCGCTGGACTGGCTGGCCGCGCAACCGGATTTCACCCAGTATTACTGGGCGGACCGGGAAGGGGCCTTTGCGATGGCGGGGGTGGGCGAGGCGGACGTGGTCGCGCCGTCGGACGAAGCGCCGCTGGCGGCGCTGTTCGCGCGGCTGCGCGCCTACCTGAACGCGCGCGCACCCAGCCTGCGCTATTACGGCGGCTTCCGGTTTCACAAGGGACCGGTGAAAGGGGACCGTTGGCGGGCGTTCAAGGAATACCGTTTTGTGGTGCCGAGATTTGAGTTGATCCGCCGGGACGGCGGCCTTTTTCTGGCGTGCAACCTGCGCGTAACGCATCCGCGGACCAATGCGAGGTTGCATGAATCCCTGATGCGCGATCTGGGCGCGTTGCGTTTCCCCGAAACGTCGCCGGAGATTTCGCTGCCGCCCGTTGTGAAGCGGTCGGATTTGCCGGACCGAGAGGGATGGCGCATACTTCTGGCGCGGGCAATGGCCGCCATTGACCGGGGCGAAATGGAGAAGGTGGTGGCGGCGCGGGAAAGCCTTTTCCGGGCGGCTGGCCCTGTTGACTCCATGGCACTGCTGCGCCGCCTAGCGGACCAGGCCCCGCTGTGTTACCACTTCTGTTTCCATCCCGCGCCGGACCGGGCCTTCATTGGCGCGTCGCCGGAGCGGCTGTACAAACGGGTCAACTGCCACCTGCGGACAGAGGCGCTCGCCGGAACGCGCCCGCGCGGGCGCAGTGATGCCGCCGACCGCAGATTGGGCGAGGCGTTGCTGCACAGCGACAAGGAACGCCGGGAGCATCAGATCGTCGTCAAGGCGATAGATGACCTGCTCCGCCCGAATTGCCGCCACTTTGAAACGGAAGACAAACCATCCCTGTTACGGTTGCGCCATTGTCAGCATCTGCGCACCCATATTGAGGGGTTGCTGGACCGGCACGACGCCGACGCCACGCTGATCGAACTGCTCCACCCCACGCCGGCGGTCGGCGGCTTGCCGCGCGACCGCGCGTTGCAGTGGATTGAGGCCGAGGAACCGTTTGACCGGGGCATCTATGCCGCGCCGGTCGGCTGGGTGGGATACGACGCGGCGGAATTCAGCGTGGGGATTCGGTCCGGCCTGGTGCAGGGGGACACCTTGGCGGTCTATACCGGCGCGGGCATTGTAGCGGGCGCCGATCCGGAGGAAGAATGGGAAGAAATCAACAGCAAAATGGCGGCATTTCTGGCGGCAATGCAGGCGGATTGATTGTGGACGCCCCAAACCTGAACTATTTCTGGGCGGGGTTGCTGGTGGAGGAACTGGTCCGCTGCGGCGTGGAGTGTTTCTGCCTGTCGCCGGGTTCGCGTTGCGCGCCGCTTACGGCGACGGCGGTGCGCCATCCCGGCGCGCGCACCATAGTGCATTACGACGAACGCGGCGCGGCCTTTCATGCGCTGGGCAGGGCTTCGGCCACGGGCAGGCCCGTTGCGCTGATCTGCACGTCGGGCAGCGCGGTCGCGAATTACTGGCCCGCCGTGGTGGAGGCGTCCGCCGCGCACGCGCCGTTGATTCTCATCACCGCCGACCGGCCGCCGGAATTGCTGGACTGCGGCGCGAACCAGGCCATAGACCAGCGCGACATCTTCGGGCGTTATGTCAGGTGGTCGGTGCAATTGCCCTGCCCGGACCCGGCCATTGACCCGCACATGGTGCTAAGCACGGCGGACCAGGCGGTCTATCGCGCGCTGCGCGCGCCCGCCGGGCCGGTGCACATCAACTGCATGTTCCGCGAACCGCTCGCCCCAAGCCCTTGCGACCGCGACGCGGTCGCGGCGGGCGTCAAGCAGGTCATGGACTGGCTGGCGCGCACTGAAGCATATACGACGTGGCCCTTGCCGAAAACCGCCATCAACGACGAGGAACAGGCATGGATTATCAATCGTTTCAATAATGTGGCGCAGGGGGTGCTGGTGGCGGGACGGCTGCGGCATCCCGGCGAAAGCGCGGCCGTCGCCATGCTGGCCGGGGCGCTGGGGTGGCCGGTATTCCCGGACATCGCGAGCGGCCTGCGCCTGCGCACCGGGCCGCGATGCGTCCACCACTACGACCAGTTGCTGCTTTCGGAGGCCTTCCGGGAGGAATGCCGCCCGGAAGTGGTGCTGCATCTCGGCGGCGCAGTCACCTCGCGGCGGCTTGCGGAGCACTGGGCCGCCCTACGCCCGGAATACCTGCATGTGGCGGAACATCCCCTCCGGCATGACCCCGGCCACCTCGTTTCGCGGCGTTGGGAGGCCGACATCATCGAGTTCTGTCAGTGGCTCGCGCCTGCCGTGCGGCACCGGGGCGCGAAGCCCTGG
>CAZLII010000694.1:0-2634 GCA_964559065.1 uncultured Nitrospirales bacterium
TGCTGAAAACGCATGCCTCCGCAGGTGAGCACGGGCATTTTCAACGCCGTCTTGCCAAATCGCCGGTACTGCATCATGACTGCTCCTATGTCGCGTGTTATTTGTCAGCGGTCCCCAGTTCCACGGGAAGTTCCGCACAGGCGCGCCACTCCGCCATGGAACCGTCATACAGCGCAACGTTATTCTGTCCGCCAAGCAAGGCGCTGAAATAGCCGACGCTCGCATCGCGTCCGGAATTGCAGTACGTCACGATGCGTTTGGCGGTCTCCGGAACCGCGCCCCGCAGCGTGGCCTCCAATTCCTGCGCCGCGCGAAAGATATAATACGCGCCATTTTCTCGTGCTTCCAGCAGGGAGGATGCAGGCACATTGGCGGCACCGGGGATATGGCCCGCGCGCGCGACGAAATCACTCTTGGAAGCGCCGCTAAAATCTTCAACGCTTCTTAAATCCAAAACGGCCGTCTCGTGCTCATTCTGCAACGCGATAAGTCCTTGCTGCATTACCAATCGTTCCGGGCGTGGCGCAATGGGCAAAGCGGACGGGGCCAGCGCAGCGGCGAAAACCGGTTCTTTTTCAATCGGACGCTGCTCATGTTTCCACTTGGCGAAACCGCCGTTAAGGATGGCCACACGGGGATAGGACAGGTAATCCAAGACCCAGAAGGCGCGGGTTGCGTTCTTGATGTCCACGGGATTCGCCATTCCCGCATAAAGTACAATTTGCTTTGCCGGGTCAATGCCCGCGTCGGCAAGCACGCGCGCGAGCGCATCGGTCGCCTTCAAAAGGCCCCGGACGCCATCGCGCTCCTCCGAGAGTTGCTCATAATCAAAATGGAAGGCTCCGGGGATATGGCCCTGCAAATAATCATCCTTGGGGCGCAGGTCCAACACCAGAAAATCACTGCTGTTTTCCTCCTGTAGGTTTGCGAGGTCCGCTGTTTCGATCAGCAATTTCGGGCTATCCGCGCCTGCGGATGCTGCACCCGTGACAAACAGGGCAATAAGCCCGCCCATGAAGAGGATGCTCATTCGGTACGTCATGACATGCTCCGTTGAGTATTGTCACCCCCGGATTCTCTCAATCTTAAGAAAAGAGGACAAATCCAGGGAATGCACGCTATTCAGAGATTGCCGCTTCTTACCCTGCGGCGTCCCTGTATTGCAACTCGTACAACGTGCGGTATATTCCGCCGTGCGCGAGCAGTTCCTGGTGGCTTCCCGATTCCCGCACCTCGCCATGGTGCATCACGATGATACGGTCCGCATGCTGGACGGTGGACAGACGGTGCGCGATGACGATGCTGGTGCGTCCGGCCATAAGTTTGGCGATGGCGTCCTGGATGAGCGCCTCGGTCTCGGTGTCAATGCTTGAGGTGGCCTCGTCCAGCACGAGGATGCGGGGGGTGTGCGCGAGGGTGCGCGCGAAAGCGAGCAGTTGGCGCTGTCCCGTGGACAGGTTGCAGCCGCGCTCCCCGACGTGGTAGGCGTAGCCGCCGGGAAGCCGCTCGATGAATGCGGCGGCGTTGACATGGCGCGCGCAGGCGCGCACATGGTCCATCGGCATCTCTTCATCGCCCAATCGGATGTTCTCCTCGATCGTGCCGGAGAACAGAAAGACGTCCTGCAGGACCATGCCGATTTTTCGGCGCAGGGCCACCTGCGGATAGTCCCGGATGTCCACGCCGTCCACAAGAATGGCGCCCTGCTGCACATCGTAGAAGCGGTTGAGGAGATTGATCAGCGTCGTTTTGCCCGCGCCGGTGTGGCCGACAATGGCGATGCGTTCCCCCGGTGTGATGCGCATGCTGACGTTTTTCAGCACCCATTGGCCGGGTTCATAGGCGAACCACACTTCGCGGAATTCCACCTCGCCGCGCAGGGTTTCGCAGGGCTTCGGGTCGGGCCTGTCTTCAATTTCCGGCGCGGTGTCCAGAAGCCGGAAAACCCGTTCCGACGAAGCCATCGCTTCCAGCAGCAGGTTGTAGCGATCGGCCAACGCCCGGATGGGCGAATAGAATTTGTCGGCCAGAAACACAAAGGCGAAGATGGTGCCCACTGAGGCGGTGCCGCTGACTTCGCGGCCCGTGGCCAGGATCATCCAGCCGCAATAGGCCAGGATCAGCGCCGTGGCCAGCATGCCGAGGAATTCCACCACGGGGAAGTAGATGGCGAAATTGCGGATTTGACGCAACCATTCATCGCGGTGGTCGGCGTTTCTGAGGCTGTATTGGGCATAATTGGCGTCTTCCCTGCGGAAAATCTGCACCACCCGCACTCCGCTGATGTTTTCCTGGAGATAGGCGTTCAGATGGGCGATCTTTCTGCGCACCTCCAGAAAGGAACGCTGCGCATACTTGCGGAAGATCAGGCTGGTCGCAAAGACGATGGGCGCCGGCGCCACCACGATGAGGGCCAGCCGCCAGTTGATGGCGATCATGAATCCCAACACGACAACGATGGTCAGCAAATCGTTGATTACCTGCACCATGCCGGAGACGACGGTTTCCTGTATCTTCTCGACATCGTTCGTCGCCCGCGTCATGAGTCGTCCCACGGGATTGCGGTCCAGAAAACGGAGGGAGAGCCGTTGCAGATGCTCAAAGATGTCGAGGCGCATGGTCATGAGCGTCCTC
>CAZLII010000695.1:0-2634 GCA_964559065.1 uncultured Nitrospirales bacterium
CGCGTCAACGAATTCCTGGAGTTCCAGCGCCCAAGTGTCCGCCTCGACGATGCCCTTGCCGTTCTTGGCGCGCTGGATGCGGGCGACGGGCAGGCCGTTGGCGTCGAGGTGGTCTGAGAGCCGGTGCTGGAAGCGCAGGGCGTCGAGCACGACGGGGTCGCGCTTGTAGGTCTTGACGAGGAAGCGGCCCTTGTCGGTGTCCACAAGCATTTTGCGGTGGCGGCGCTGGTGGGCGGCCTCCAGTTGGCGCGGCAGTTGCACCTCGCCCAGATCATAGTGTTTGCGGATGACCTCCGCGATGATTTCCATCCCCTGCAGTTGCATGCTCACGGGATTACCAGTGTTTTCTCCGAACTCAGATTCTGCATCAACGCTTCTTTGTCAAACCAGGTTGGTTTCATGCGACGCTTGGAATAGAGTTCCCGCCCCTGGTCCATGTAATGCGGCGACGCGGGGTCCCCGCTCTGGCCCCACGGGATGCAGGTGTAGGATTCGACGCGGTCCTTGTGGAAGAACATCACCATGGCGCTCATGGTTCCGCTGTGGGCGCGGTAGCGCCCTGATTCGGGCGGGTCTTCGCGCGATTCCACATTGCGCAGGGTTTCCGTGGCATTCTTGCCGCGTCCGAAATCGGCGCCGTCGCAGGGATACCATTGGTCGCCCCGGCCGACCTGGTGGATTTCACCCCAGAGCACCCCGGTTTTTCCATAGAGTCGTTGCTGTTCATCGAGGCATTCGCGGAGGAGGGCGACGAGCGTCCGCTGGTCGTCTTCGCCGAGGGCCGCGCCGTCCGCGATCGCGTCGGTGTTCACTTTGCCCTGCGCCTTCAAACGCAACATCCTGACCAGTGCCGCGGCGGCGCTGTCCTGCGTGAATTCGCCGTGCCATTCCAGGATCAGGCGCGCGGCGTCGGCGACTTCGGCGTCTTCCAGCGCCAGCGCGCCCGCGCCGGCCATGGCCGTTTTCAGCGCCTGCTGCCAGGGCTTTGCGAGCAGGTCGTACACATCCATCGTGATGGCGATGGCTTTTTCCTTCGTGCCGGCGTCATCGGCGGCAAGCAATTGCCGCGCGCGCTTCCCGCGCGGGTTGTCCTGGTCCCACGTGGCATTGAAGATATACGGTTTGTAATCGCGCGCCTGAACCGGGCCGTCATCCGTGAGCAGTTGCGGGCTGGTGTTGCAGCACTGCATCCAGCCCTGCGCGGGATCAAAGACATGCACCAGGTCTTCAATGGGGTGCAGGCCGAGCCATTCTGTGGCGCGGGTGTGCCCCGGCACGGGCCGGGTCCAGTCGTAGCCGTCGGGGCGGATGGGCGTCTTGCCGACGCGGGCGTAGCCGATGATGCCATCGCGCCCCGCGAACATGATGTTCTGCTCCATGAAACTGTTCTGGGCCAGCGCCCGGAAGAACTCCCGCGTGTCCTTGGCGTGCAGCATGTCATACATCTGGCCCAGCAGGCCGATGTCTTCCGCGTAGGGCGTCTTGCCGGCGCAGGCCACATGGTTTTTCGTATCCGGTTCGGCGATAAGGGGGCCGTGGCGGGTGTCCATGGCCGGCATGACCCTGGGCGCGTCCTCGCCTTTCACCGGAATGCGGATCAGCCGCATCTTCATGTATTCCCAAGCGCCTTCCCATTCGTACTGGGTGGGCGCGTCGGGGTTGAGTTTGAGCATATAGACATCCGAGGTGTCGGGGCCGCCGGTGGTGCAGGCCCAACCCACGTGCGCGTTGTGGCCGAGGGCGACGACCGGCGTACCGAGTAGGCAGAAGCCGGCCATGGCGAGTTCACCGCCGAAAACACGGCATTCGTAAAAGACGGCAAGGCTTTCCCAACGCAGGTGCGGGTCGGTCAGGAGAATCGCGGAACCATCCGCCGACCGCGCGGGCGAGACCGCCCAGCAGTTGGACCCGAACGCGGGCGTTTCCGGCCTGCGGTTGTACTCGCTGCGGAGCGTGCCCAGCGGCCACTGGAGAATCATGGCGCGGCCAATGGCGATGCAATGCCACGGCTCCAGCGGCAGGGCGTATTCCGGCACGCGCTCGGGATGCTCCGCGATGTAGGCGTTGATGCCGGCGATGAAGGCTTCGCAGATTTCCCGGACCGGCGCGGACACTTCCGGCCATTTGTCTCGGCAGACCTCCGCGTTGCGCACTACGCGAAGGATGTAATCCGTTTCCACGTGTTCCGGACCGAAAAATTCCGCCATCGCGCCGATGGCGGTGCGCACGTTCTGGTAGAGGTCCTCCAGCCGGTCTTCCGCCTGGGCGTAGCCCAGCGCATAAGCCGCCGCCGCCGCCGTGTCGGCGTAGATGTGCGGCACGCCGTAGGTGTCGCGGTATAGTGTCGCGTTCCCGCCCCATGCGATTGCAGGCCCCAGCATCAGCGCGCAGCACCACATCGCCAGGGTCATTCGCCGAATTTGCCGCATATCCGCCTCCATTTCTGTCTTCCGCAACCCCATGCCGGCGCACGATCATGCGCCGCAGATCACAGCATAGCGAATTTGCGGCGCATGCGCAACGCGCCGGGAGGCATTTGCGAAAAATGCCTCGGTGAATCACGCGCTACATCAGCAGGAGCAGGCTGAGCGCCATGACCACCATGCCGCTCACCAGTCCGTAAATCGCAAGATG
>CAZLII010000696.1:0-2633 GCA_964559065.1 uncultured Nitrospirales bacterium
CGTTTTATCTGCATGGGATGGATATTTCGCCGTGCAGGGCGTGTGAGGTGTGTCATGGCGCGGCGGCGCGGGGCTGCGTGGTTGCGGATGACATGCAGGCGTTGTACCCGAAACTTCGGGAGGCGGACGCTTTGGTGATTGCCAGTCCTGTTTACTGGTTCACGATGTCGGCGCAGACCAAGATTTTCGTGGACCGGTGCTACGCGCTCGAGGGGCCTGGGGGCAATGCGTTGAAGGGGAAGCAGGTCGCCATTCTCCTGACCTATGCGGACCCCGATGCGTTCTGTTCCGGGGCGGTCAATGCCTTGCGCACCTTTCAGGACATTTTCCGGCACGTCGGCGCGGAGATTGTCGCCATGCTTCACGGAAGCGCGGGGAAGGCCGGGGCCATACGGGACAATGAAGAATTGATGGAGAAGGCCTATGAATTGGGGCGGAGACTGGCGGCGTGAGAAAGGGGAAGGCGGGGCCGCCTGCATCCAACGCCTTATTCACGCTTGCTTGAGCCTGTATGCAGGGAAATAGGGGGTGACTTGCGGCATAACCTATTCCGAAATGGCGGTTTAGGGCTGATTTCCGGGCTTGGTTTGGGGTATGGTTTCACTTGACAATGGGTGGACCTTATGTTACACTTGGTTCGTTGTTAGCACTCATCGCAAGCGAGTGCTAAAAGATGGAGGCGTGTACCCATGGGTGATGCCCCTGATCTGAACGACCGCGAACAGCAGATACTGCACGCGGTGGTGCACAGTTACATCACGACGGCAGAGCCGGTGGGGTCGCGCACGCTGGTGAAGCGGTTGGACTTGGACTTAAGCCCGGCGACGGTGCGGAACGTGATGGCGGACCTGGAGGAACAGGGGTATTTGCAACAGGTGCACACGAGTTCCGGCCGGGTGCCGACGGATCGCGGCTACCGCTACTATGTAAACTATCTGATGCGGGTGCAGGAGTTGACGGAGGCGGAGCGGATGCGCATCGAAGTGGAATACGCCGGCCGCATCAATGATGCGGACGAGATATTGCGCCACACGAGCCGACTGCTGGCGCTGGTCTCGCATCAGGCGGGCATCGCCGAGGCGCCGGGCGACGGCGCTGCGGAGGTGCAGCGCATCGAGTTGATGCCGGTCACGGAGGACCGGATGGCGGTCCTGATTGTGGACAATTACGGCCGGGTGCGGTCCATGATGATTGAATGGGACGTCCGCATGAGCGGGGATGAGATACTGCGGCTGAACCGTTTCTTGAACGACCACCTGTGCGGGATTCGTGTGGATACCCTGGCGGCGACGTTGACGCGAAAATTGCACGATTTTCTGGACGAGCAGCGCCGCTTGGCCGAGCAGGCGCTGCGGGTCTTGTCGCTGATGCCTGTGACGCGGTCCGGCCAGGTATTTCTGGACGGGGCGACCCAGTTGTTCGAGCAGCCCGAATTTCGCGACATTAACCGCGCGCGGGAGGTGTTTGGACTGTTTGAAGAGCAGGACAGGCTGATAGAACTGCTGCGCGCAGCCGCGCAAGAGGGCGACTTGGGTCGGGGTTCGATAATGTTCGGCACGGAATTCAAAGCCCAAGGCTTGGAGGAGATCGGCATGGTGGCGTCGCCGTACCATGTGGACGGCCGGCCCGTGGGGTCCATCGGCGTCATTGGGCCGCGGCGCATGCCGTATCCCCGGTTGACAGCAGTGGTGGATTACACGGCGGACATGGTGGGCCGTTTGCTGAGCCGCTTGGGCGCATAGCGGCGCGGCGGCGGAAACTGAGGGAAGCCCTGGCCTGTCCGGCCAGAGAATGCATGAAGACGACAGTGGATCGCGATGCACAAGGAAGACAGGAAAACAGAACTGGAAAAGAAACTGGAGGCGGAACTCGCCGCCCAGGCGTCGAAGGAGACGGCGGAAACGGAAGCGCCGGAGCATGCGGAAGGCGCGGTACCCGAAGGCGAGTCGTCGCGGCCGGACCCGGCGGCGCTGGCGCAGGCGCTGGAAGCCAAGACCGCCGAATGCGAGGAATACAAGGACATGCTGCTGCGCGCGCGTGCGGAGTTCGACAACTACCGCAAGCGCATGCAGCGGGATGCGGAGCGCCTGCGGAAAACCGCCACGGAAGCGCTTATCCGCGATCTGTTGCCGGTGTTGGACAATCTGGAGCGCGCCCTGGCGCACGCCGACGAAGCGTCGCCGGCCTTCGCCGAAGGGGTGGCCATGGTGTTGACGCAACTCCGGGAATCCCTGGCGGCGCGGGGTTTGGAGGTCATCCCGGCGGCAGGATGCCCCTTCGATCCGGAGGTCCATGAGGCGCTCTCACAGTTGCCGTCGGAGGAGCATCCGGCGGGGGTGGTGGCGGAAGAATATCAACGCGGTTACCGCATCGGCGATTATCTGGTGCGGCCCGCGAAAGTGGTGGTGAGCGGCGGTCCGCCGGAGGCGCCAGCGGAGGCGGGCGCAGCGGAGACGGAGCCGCCTTCGGAAGAAGCCAAGAATCTTTACGAAACCAAATAATTCAGGCGTCAAGCCTGTGAGGAGGACATTACGCCATGGGAAAAGTCATCGGAATTGACCTGGGAACGACGAACTCCTGCGTTGCCGTCATGGAAGGCGGCGAACCGGTGGTTATCGCCAATGCGGAAGGCA
>CAZLII010000697.1:0-2633 GCA_964559065.1 uncultured Nitrospirales bacterium
CCGTGCCGCCGCACCGCCTGGTACATCGCGCGGACGCGCGGCTTGATGTATTCCCGCCACATTACAGGCCCCATGATCAGCCCCCGCTGCGAACCCCAGTCGTCGCCGAAGAGCATCGCGTCAATGTCATGCGCGCAGGCATGCGCGATGCGCGTCAGGTTGTGTTCGAGAATGCGGTCCAGCAGCCGGTGGACGAATGAGGGATTCGCCGCCATCGCCAAGAGCAGTTCTTCCATGCCGCATAGCGTCCAGGCGCGCTCGAAGAGGCTGAATCCAAGATTGACCAGAAGAAACTGGTCGGGGGCGATGGCCCGCGCCGCCGGGCATGAAGCATAGCGGCCCGGGTCGGCAGGGTCGGGGAATGCAACGGCATCCAGTGTTTCGGGCGTGATCACCCGATTGCAGACCACCCCGATGTCCTTGTCCACTTCGCGATTCCAGCGGACCCCGAATTCATCCTCCCAGATATTCGGTTCGACCTCACGCCATCCGTCGGGCAACTGGGTGCTGAGCACAGAGATGGCGTTGCCGATTCTCGCCTCGAAGTCGGGGTCGCCGAAGTACGCGGCCATGCGTTCGCGCATGAGGATGGTGAACTCGATGTGATAGGGGGTCTTGTCCGGCTGCCGGTGTTCCAGCGCGGCGACTATGCGTTCCCGGTTGGTCATGGCCGCCTATGGCTTGGTCCAGTAATCCACCACCAACGCCTTCGCGAGATGCGGTCGCAGCAGTGCCGCGAAAGCCTCGTGCTCCACATGTGGCAGATACTCGGCGCGTCCCGCCTCGTCCCGAAAGGTCACCACAAAGCAATGCGTGAAACCGTCGGACAAGTTCTCCGAACTGACATCCGTGCCCCACTCGAAATCAATGATCGCGTCTATCTTGCCCGGCAACGCGCAGAATCCCTGCTCGATTTTGCGGATGTCCTCCGCGCTTGTACCCTCATTGAATTGGAAGAGGACCACATGCCGCAAGACCTGCGGGGGCCGCTGCGCCAGCGGGCACTGCGCGTCCACCGAACCGCCGAGAACAAACACCAACAGTACCAATAAGGTTCCAATCAGCAATGCCCCGGAAAATATCGCCTGCTTAATCATGCCCTGTATCCCTCCAGTCGTATCCTTTGCACAGCGCCTTTAATGAAAAGTATCACAGACTTCCGCTATGGAGTCAAGATATGGGCTTGCGAAACGGACTGTTCCATCTCCCGGCGCGGCATAGCCGCAACCACATGCATTGGACATCGCACCCAGAGCAACCACTCCCATCATTCCCGCGCAGGGGGCTGTCGATTTAACGCAAAATGGGGACAGACACGTCTCGCTCGGGGACTCGCTCGCTTGTGTCAGTCCCCATTTTGCTTCGTTTTTATTTGTATTTTTGCAGGCTATTGGGGTGATCTTCTCAGAAAAAAGGTCCGAGGCCATCAAAGCGACAGACCCGCAGGCGGGAATCCGGTAATCACATTTCCGATGCCTTCAGTTTTATCTGGACCCCCGCTTTCGCGGGGGTGACGGAGCCTTGTATCGCAAAAAATCGTTGCACAATACACAGATAGAACACAACCTTCACCAAACATCTGCGCGAAACGCGCAGATGTCACAAACAAAGAGTATAAAGGAGCAACTCTTGCGGGGAGTATCGGGGTTTCTTGGGGAAACGGGTAATAAGGAAAGTGCATTTCGCAACTGCTTGGATGACGCGTTTTGGGGAGCCATTTGACTTGTATCTGATGGCGGCATGA
Source organism: uncultured Nitrospirales bacterium (assembly GCA_964559065.1). Classification (GTDB taxonomy): domain Bacteria; phylum Hydrogenedentota; class Hydrogenedentia; order Hydrogenedentales; family CAILVY01; genus CALEDJ01. The sequence continues at coordinate 1,745 of CAZLII010000697.1, forward strand.
GGTATTGTTATGGGCGGACATTGTGCGCCGACACGCGTTGGCGCATGGAGATACGCAAAATGAGTATTGCCCGCCAATGCCGGAAGATTCTCATATTGTGTTGCGTCCTGTATCTGTTTTCGCCTGCCTTCGCAGCCGAGGCGCCGGAAGCGTTTTCCTCCGACGCGCCCCTCGAATTCATTCTTCGCCCCGTGCAGGCGGGGTTCTCCGCCAGTCCGCGGTCCACCGGACGCTCCACCGAGGTTTCCTTCAAGAAGGAACCGACGTATGAAGGCAGCAAGGTGCACCGCAGTGCGCTGTGGTTCGGCGAAAGGCCGTCGGACTACATCGGCATGGCGTATGATCGCGGGGCGAACCTGTTGTACATTGATCGGAATCGCAATCTGGATTTGACGGACGACGGGCCGGGCGTCGCCGGCGATATGGCCTTTTTCGGGTTTGGCAATTTCTCGAACGTGCCGATTGATTTGACGCACGGTGACGTTCCCGTCCGGTATATGCTCGAAATCTTCTTCTACGGCGGTTATGTCTCGGCGACGGTGCAGTCCGGCTGGGAGGGAGATATAGAAATCGCCGGGAAACGTTGCCGGATGGGCATCGCCGACAACCTGGACGGCGTCTTTGACCAGCGCGACTCGTTCCGTCTGGATCATGCGGGTCATCGTGAGGCGCGCCTGCCCTTTGGGGAAGTGGATGAACTGTCACTGCCGCGCTGGCTGAATTTCGAGGGGCAGAGTTACCGATTGGAAAGCGCGCTGCGCGCAGAGGACGGCGAGACGGTGCTCGCGGTGGCGCTGCATCCCATCACGGACACCCTGATGGACGTTACGTTCGAAGGCCGGTTCGTCTCCCGCGCAGTGCTCAAGAGTTCTTCCAACGAGTACCTGCT
>CAZLII010000698.1:0-2614 GCA_964559065.1 uncultured Nitrospirales bacterium
GGAACTGGTACGAAGTACCTTTCTTCTGCGAATCGCCGCCGAAGGCGGTGGGGGATTCGCAATGACAGGGTTATGCATAGTGATTACTTCAGTCGGCTAAAATGTTACATAAATAGAATGAATAAAGACACTTCCCATTTATTGAACGCAGGCTCCAGCCTGCCCGGGGGCGTTTCGGATCCGGCACGCTGACGCATGCACTCCAAACAACAGCCATGCTTGGTTCGGAGTGCAGGCTTCAGCCCGCCCGGGGGTGTGCGGCGCGCCAGGTGTATCTGCACGAGTTGTTGTGATACTTTATCGAAAGGCGATAATGCAGCAAGCATAAATGCCAGAATGACGGCGGCGGATGACGCGAATCATCGAGCAAGGAGAAACCCATGCGCATTACGGCGATTGAACTCTACCATGTCTCGGCGCCGTTGCCGGAAACGTTCTGGCCGACGTGGATTCCGGGATATCCGCAGACGCACAACCGCTTCACGCTGGTGAAACTGGTCACGGATGAGGGCATCGAGGGCTATGCGGCGGGGTCGGCGATGGGGCGCGAGCGCCAGGGGCTGGGCGAACTCATGGGCGGCTACCTGCTGGGCACCGACCCGACGGACATTGATCGCGTGCAGGACCTGCTCAAGCAGGCGGGGTTCTTGGGCTGGCGCAATTACTGGATTGAACCAGCCTGCTGGGACATCATGGGCAAGGCTGCGGGAAAGCCGGTCTATGAACTTCTGGGCGGCGCGGCGCGCCCGATTGACGTGTACTGCTCGACGGGAGAGATGCATGAGCCTGAAAAGCGGGTGGAGGAACTGCTCGCGATGCGCGCGCGCGGCTTCAAGACCGCGAAACTGCGGGTGAAGAATCGCGAACTCAAAGACGATATCCGGCATCTTGAGGTGGTGGCGAAGGGCGTGGGGGAGAAGATGGTCCTCGGCGTGGATGCGAACCAGGGCTGGCTGGTGTCCATTGTGGACCGGATTCCCGCGTGGGACCTCGACCGCGCGAAGGAATTCGCGGTCGCCTGTCACGCCAACGGCTATCAATGGCTGGAAGAGCCGCTCGATTCGCGGGACTATGACGGCAACGCCGCGCTCAAGCGCGTGTCGCCGGTGCGCATCAGCGGCGCGGAACTCAACTACGGCTGGGACGAAATCAAGATCATGTTCGAGAAGGACTGCTTCCATGTGTACCAGCCGGACGCCACCTTTGCGGGCGGCATCGCCCAGGTGCAAAAGGTGCTTGACGCCTGCCGCCGCCACCAGCGGGAATTCTCGCCGCACACCTGGACCAACGGCATCGGCTTCTATGTGAACTGGAACATGGTGCTGGCGGACAAGGACAACACGTTGCCGCTGGAGTATCCGCTGGAGGAGCCGTCGTGGGTTCCGGCGGCGCGCGAGGGCATCATCGCGCCGATTCTTCCGGACAAGAACGGCGTGCTCGCGCCATTTACCCGCCCCGGCTTGGGTTTCGAGATTGACCCGCGTTTATTGCGCAAATACGGCAAGCGCTTTTTCCGGTTGACCGAAACCGGCCTGAAAATTCGCGTCATCAAGGAGAAAGGGCTGCGGCTCGCGCTGGGCATCAAGAAACGCAAGGAAAGCGGGAGGGGCTAGGGCGTGGACCGGCCGCTGTTTGCGCAGTACCCCGCGCTGAAGGCAGAGATAACCCATGTCACGCTGGCGGAGTTGCCGACGCCGGTGCAGCGCATGGAACGCCTGGAACGCGCGCTGGGCGCGGAAGCGCCCGCGCTGTTTATCAAACGCGATGACCTGAGCAACCCCGTCTATGGCGGCAACAAGGTACGGAAACTGGAGTTCGTGCTGGCGCGGGCGCTGCAAAGGGGATACCCGTCGGTGCTCACCTTCGGCGCGGCGGGGTCCAACCATGCGCTCGCCACGGCGATCTTCGCGCAGCAACTGGGATTGCGATGTATCTCCGTGCTGGTGCCGCAGCCGAACGCCATGTATGTGCGCCGCAACCTTTTGATGCACCACCGCGCCGGCGCTGAACTGCATCATCATTCCGGCATGCCCGGCGCAGCGGCGGGGACCATCGCGACGCTGGTCCGGCATTGGCGGCAGACGGGGCGTTTCCCGTATCTGATTCCGCCGGGCGGGTCGTCACCTTTGGGCGTGCTTGGCTTCGTCAATGCAGGCTTTGAACTCAGGGAACAGGTGGCGGCGGGCCTGTTGCCGGATCCGGATGTCGTCTATGTGGCGTCGGGCACCATGGGCACTGCGGTGGGGCTGGCGCTCGGCCTGTGCGCGGCGGGACTACGCTCGCGGGTGATGGCCGTGCGCGTCACCGACGCCCTCTTCACGTCCGTCCCAAAAGCGCGGCGACTTTTCGACAAGACCCATCGCCTGTTGCGTCGTGCGGCGCCGGATTTTCCCCGATGCCCGTTTCCATCAGCGACATTCCAGTTCCGCCACGAATTCTTCGGTCGCGCCTATGCCCTCTATACCGAGGAAGGCATGCGCGCGGTGCGCCTGCTGCGCGACACGGAGGGCATTCCCATTGAAGGCACGTACACCGGCAAGACGCTGGCCCCGCTGATCGCCGATGCGACACCCGGGAATCTGCGCGGCAAAACCGCGCTCTTCCGCAACACCTA
>CAZLII010000699.1:0-2603 GCA_964559065.1 uncultured Nitrospirales bacterium
TGGACCGTCCCCGTCACATCCCCGCCCAGTTGGCTCCCGCCGCTCTCTGCGTCAAAAAACCGTACCACATATGCCCGCGCCCCCGACAAGGGCGCGCCCTCCGCGTCCACGAGCGCCCCATGCACATTCACCGTCTCCGGCGGCTCCGCCCATGCGGCCGCGCCCAGCGCCAATAAAAGCGCCAGGACGATCGGCATGCACATCCTGCATGAAAAACAAAGTCCGCTGTCCATGGGTTATCCCTCCTATACCGTCTGGGATTTGGAAACACTCTCCTCCCTTACACCCTCGAAAACAAATGTCCACTCTCCATTCTCACGGCGCCATGAATGACTTGAAATCATTCAATCTTTTGTGTCCCCGGAATTAGGGGAATCCCGGGCAGAAGCCGTCCTCCGTCGGCGGCTCCGCATCCGGGCAATAGTAATACCCGCCGGAATTGTAGAACTGGATCACCCGGAGCAGTTCGGAAAGGCTGATCATCCAGTTCTGGGGGTTGTAGTCGGAGGCGTGGGGCATGCAGGAATGGTCCGCGCCCGGACCCGGCACATAGCCGTCCTCGGTGCTGTCGGGCGGGTCGGCGCAGTGCAGGCCGCCGGAGTTGTAGAACTGAATGACACGCAACAACTCTGACAGGCTGATCCGGTTGTTCCGGTCCTGATCCGCGCTGTGGAACTCGTCTTCACCCTCGCCTTCGCCTTCGGCTATGGGAAGAAAGGCGACCACGGGGGATAGCGATAACCAGGCGCCGTCCAGGTTCAGGAAATCGCCCCCCTCGTAGTACATTCCCACAACGCTTATCACTGCGTCATCATTGTTTGTCTGGGACGCCCCGGACCACCTGTCCGCAGACGGCAACAGCAATAATGCGCCGTCCGCGTTGGGATTGGCGGCGTAGGCCGGTGCGGTAAGCAGGGCCGCCCAAACAGCCGCACAAACGAGAACACCTATCTTGTTTTTCATCACTGCGGGTTTCTTTCAAAGCAGGCTGTGCTGATGCCTGCACTTTGCCCAATGGTCTCCCGTGTTATAAATGAGCATTTCGACATGCCACTCAGTTCACATCGGTGTCTTCCAAGTTGGCCGTATTGAATGACGCGGAACCCGCGTTCTGGATGGTCCCCTTCACGGCGGAGTGGGCAATGCCCGCTGTTGTGCCGTTAAGGTTTACATTGCCCAAAATCGTCGAGCGGTAGATTCTTGCCTCCGCGCCGCAGGTGAAGCCTACATTCCAGCGGCAGTTCTCCATGCGGCCGCGGAAGGTGCCCCCATAGGTGGTTCCTGTCATGCGGCAGCCATAGAACGAGCTGCCGGTCGTATTGCCGTTGAAGCCGCCGAAGGCGTAGTTTCCGCCGGTGCAATTCGTGAACGTGCCGCTCGCTGTGCCACCATAACCGCCCAAGGCGAAGTCGCCGCCGATGCAATTCGTGAATGTCCCACTCGCTATGCCACCGCTGCCGCCGCCTCCAAAGGCGCTATTGCCGCCCGTGCAGTTGTTAAAGGTGCCGCTCGCCGTGCCACCGCCGCCGCCGCCAAAGGCTTGGCTACCACCCGCGCAATCCGTGAAGGTGCCGCTCGCCGTGCCGTTGCTGCCGCCAAAGGCGAAGTTTCCGCCGATGCAGTTGTTGAAGGTGCCGCTCGCCGTGCCGTTGCTGCCGCCAAAAGCGTAGGAAGTGCCGGTGCAGTTCGTAAAGGTGCCGCTCGCCGTGCCACCGTTTCCGCCAAAGGCTAGGCTACCACCCGTGCAGTTGTTGAAGGTGCCGCTCGCCGTGCCGTTGTTGCCTCCGCCAAAAGCGTAACTGCCGCCCCCGACACAGTTTTCGTATCTGCCTGCATATTCCACCCCGTCCCGCATGCTGCGTTGGGTCGCCCGGAATTCGCAGTTGCGGATGTGAGTTTCGGGTGGCGAACCGGTATGGCTTTCACCGTCGTCCCAGACTGCATCAGGATAGTAAGCATAGATAGGGATAGTGGCGCCGGTATAGTGGAGCACCAGATTCTCGATGCGGACGTTGCGGGCGGTTTGGACCAAGGCATCACCATCGCGATAGATATATTGATCATCGCGGGCCGATGACAGGCCGATGAGGTCCACATAGTCGGTATCCATCGTCAACGCAGCGCCGCCGAGATCGTAACTCCCCGGCGGCACGAGCACCACGGCGCGGTTGGTGGCGCTCATCGGGCTGCCGAAGGGCGTCAGCGCCTTGGCTGTCGCATAGGCGGCGCGCAGGTTCGCGCCGTTCGTCAGAACATCTGCGGTCACTTCGACCACCACATAGGCCTCGGAACTCCGGGGCAGTTTTGCCGCGATCTCCGCGTCCTGCGCCGCCTGCGATGCGTCCACCTCGGTTTTCGTATAGACGTCCGCCGCATTGGCCCTCGCGGCGATCTCCGCATCCTGCGCCGCCTGCGATGCGTCCACCTCGGTTTTCGTATAGACGTCCGCTGTGTCTGGTTTCGCGTTCAACTGCGTCTGCACGTTGCCCATGATGCCTTGAAGCGCGTCCAGTTCCGTATTGTTCACCGTCCCGCTGCCCACATTCGAGGCGTCCACATGCGCCGCCGTGCCCGCTTCCAGCGCGAACGGCACGCTGTGCACC
>CAZLII010000700.1:0-2598 GCA_964559065.1 uncultured Nitrospirales bacterium
AAAGACTGCATGACGGTGTGGCTGAGGCTCAGGGGCGGGAATGATCAGGTTGCGGTTGCGATGGACTACATCCGCCTGAAAGACCTCGGGAAAGAGTAGTTGCAGGGTGGGTGCAGCGGAGCGGAACCCACCTTTCACGCGGGGCGCGATCAATCTTTGGCGGCGCGGGGATCGAGCGCATCGCGGAGTCCGTCGCCCAGAAAATTCAGCGAAAACAGGGTGAGCGTGAGCGCAAGACCGGGGAACACCAGTAACCATGGATATTCTTCCATGGTCTCCACCCCTTCCTTAATTAACAGCCCCCAGGAACTCATCGGCGGCTGCACGCCCAGCCCCAGGAAACTGAGGAACGCCTCCAACAGCATGACCTGGGGAATGGTGAGCGTGGCATAGACGATGACCGGACCGAGCGTGTTCGGCGCGAGATGCATGAACAGGATGCGCAGCCGCTTCAGACCCAGCACCACAGCGGCCTGGATGAACTCCTGTTCCCGGAGCGACAAGACCTGCCCGCGCACGATGCGCGCCATGGTCAGCCACTGCACCGCCCCAATCGCCAGAAACAGGAACACGAAATTGCGCCCGAAGAAGACCATGAGGATGATGACGAAGATGGTGAAGGGCAACGCATAGAGGATGTCCACAATGCGCATCATCAGCGCGTCGGTTCGACCGCCGGCGAATCCCGCCACCGCGCCGTAGGTTACGCCGATGATCAACGACACGGCGGTGGCGATGACCCCGACCAGCAGGGAGATGCGTCCGCCGTGCAACAGGCGCGTGAGCAGGTCGCGGCCCAGCGGGTCGGTGCCGAGCCAGTGTTGCCGCGAGGGCGGCGCGGCCCCCAGGGCGGTATCCTGCTCATCATAGGTATAGGGGCTGAACCACGGCCCGGCGACGGCCAGCGCAACGACCACGCACAGCAGGACCAGCCCGGCCACCGCGGCGCGGTTTTTCGCCAGCCGCCGCCAGGCGTCCTGCCAGAGCGATTGGCCCCGCTCCAGTTCCTGCAAGGTGATGTCGGTTGCGCTCATGTGTGACGAATCCTGGGGTCCAGCCAGGCGCATGCGATGTCCGCCGCAAGGTTCAGCGCCATGACCAGCACCGCATAGACCAGCACCGTCCCGCTGATCATCGTGTAATCGCGGTTGAAGGCTGATTCCACAAATTCCCGGCCCAACCCCGGCACCTGGAAAATCGTTTCCACCACAAACGACCCGGTGAGCAGGCCCGCCGTGGCGGGTCCGAGAAAGGCGATGGTCGGCTGGATGCCGCCGGGGAGCGCATGGCGGATGACCACCCGCGCCTCGCTCATCCCCTTGGCGCGCGCCGTGCGGATGAAATCCCGCGACAGCGTTTCCAGCATCCCCGCGCGGGTCAACCGCGCGATATAGGCCGCGTACATCGCGCCGAGCGTCAGCGACGGCAATACCTTGTCGGCGGCGCTGCGCCAGCCCGCCACCGGCAGCCAGCCCAGCCACAGCGAAAACACCAGAACCAGCAGCGGCCCCAGCACGAAATTGGGAATGCAGATGCCCGCCATGCCAAGCGCCATGGTCCCGTGGTCCATTGCGCTGTTCGGGCGCATCGCCGCCAGCAATCCCGCGCCCATGCCCAGCGCCAGCGCCACCACCAGCGCATAGGCGCCCAGTTCCAGCGAAACGGGCAGGCGTAACAGTATCCATTCATTGACGCTGCGGCTCGATTTGCGGAAGGACGGCCCCAAATCACCGCGAAAAACGCCGCGCATGTACTCCCAGTATTGCACCAGGAGCGGCGCGTCCAGCCGATAATGCGCCTCCAGCCGCTGCTGCGCCTCCGGAGAGACCCGCTTGTCCGCATCAAACGGGCCGCCCGGCGCAAGCCGCACCATGAAAAACGTCAGCGTCATGATGATGAACAGCACCGGGATGAATTCCAGCAATCTTCTCACGATATAGCGCGTCATGATCGGTCCGCAAAGGTTATTTGTCGGGACACTGTAGCACCTCTTTTCAGATGATGGATTATAATCGCCAGAGCGCTGTTGAGAAAACCAGTGGAGGGAAATGGAATGCGAGACCGGCCGATATCACGAAGAAGATGGATGCAGGGGATGGCCGGGATGATGGCCGGTGCGGTGGCACAACGCGCCACAAGGGCGGTCTCGAATCAGACGGAACAACGGCCGAATCTGCTTATCGTCCTGACAGATGATCAGCACTATCAGGCGATGGGCTGTGCGGGCAATCCCATCATTCAGACACCGCAGATGGATGCGCTCGCGGCGCACGGCGCGCTGTTCACGAACGCCTTTGTGACCACGCCGATCTGCTGCACCAGTCGCGCAAGTATTCTCACGGGCATGTACGCCTGGAGCAACGGCGTCCATGATTTTCAGACGCCCCTGCCGCCTGATCTCCTCGAAATCAGTTATCCCGTAATGTTGCGGCGGCACGGGTATCATACGGGTTTCGTGGGCAAATACGGCGTGGGCGCGCGCCCGCCCGAAGATGCCTTCGATTTCTTCTTCGGGTTGCCCGGAAATGGGCGCTATGTCCAGGAAATCAATGGAGAGACGCGGCACATGACCGGCCTGCTCGCGGACCAGGCGGTCGC
>CAZLII010000701.1:0-2596 GCA_964559065.1 uncultured Nitrospirales bacterium
TTCCCGGCGTGCGCGTTTACAGCACGCTGCCGACGGCGCGGGTCATGGACCGCATGCTGCACAACAGTGTTGCGGTGATGGAGACGCTGGCCAAGGAGCGCGGCATTTCGGAGTATCCGCTTTACGACCATGAAGACGTGGGCTATGCCATGCGCAGTATCCGCGCGCATGGCTTCGAGGAGAGTTTTTTTCTTGGGGACGATGCGGAAATCGAAGCCACTTTCCACCACGCGGGGCATGTACTCGGCAGCGCCAGCATCCTCCTGCGCACGCCGCGCCACACCCTGTTCTACACCAGCGACATCTGCGAGATTGACCAGGAATTGATGAACGGTTATGCGCCGTTGAACGGCGATGTGCAGGTGGATACGCTGGTGATTGAATCCACCCAGGGCGCTTCGGACGAGTCGGCGATCTATCCCTACCCCCAGGAATCGGCGCGCTTGGGCGAGTCCATCCGGCGGGTGTTGAAGGGGGGCGGCAGCGTGTTGCTGCCGTGTTTCGCGCTGGGGCGCACCCAGGAAATCCTCAACATCGTGGCGCGCCAGCAGGAGGAGGGCGTCATTCCAGACGTGCCGATCTATGCTTCCGGGCTGGGCCGGGCAATCTATGAACTGTATGATCGCTTCTATGAGTATCTGGCGCCGGGCGCGGTGCTGCGGCCCCTGAGCCAATTCCAGCGCATCGGCAATGTGTGGGAGCCCGGCGTGGTGCGGCGCTTGATCGAGGACCCCTGTATTCTCGTGGCCACGTCGGGAATGATGATGGAGAACACGCCGTCCGCGCTTATCGCGCAGGAAATGGTGCGCGCCAATCATCACGGCATTTTCTTTGTGGGGTACGTTGACCCGGACACACTCGGCTACAAGTTGCTGCATGCGAGACCCGGCGACCGGCTGCGCTTCATGCTGGGCTATCCCGCCGTGGAGGTCAAACTGGAGAACATCAAGCGGCTGCATTTCAGCGCGCATGCGAACCGGGCGGCGCTGCGGGGCATTATCGATCGGATCAAGCCGCGCAACGTGGTGTTTGTGCATGGCGACCCCGATGCGCTGGCATGGATGCAGCACAACAGCGGCAACGGCTATCGCAGTTGCACTCCGGGCATCGGCCAAACCATCACCCTGGAAAACTAGCGCCATGTCGGGCAAGCGCAACCGCATCGTGCAGCGCGCGCTTTCTCTGCTCCTGATCGCTTTCAGCAAACTCACCCTGGTCCTCCCTCTGTCCGCAAGCCGCGCCTTAAGCCGATCAGCAGGCCGCCTTGCCTACTACCTCATCCCACGCATCCGCAAGATCGGCATGGCCAACCTGGACCTGGCCTACGGCGATGCGCTGTCGCGCGCCGAAAAAGCGCGCATCCTGCGCGGCGCGGTGGACAATGTGGCGCTGGTGGCCGCGGAGTTTTCGCGCATGCCGCGCCTGTTCGCACAAGGCTTTGAGGGGTTCGTTTCCGTTGCGGGAATGGAGCACATTGACCTGAGCAAAGGCTTTCTGGCCATCGGCGGCCACCTGGGCAACTGGGAATGGATGGCATCGGTCATGGTCGCCCACGGCTGCCGCGCCGCCGAAGTGGTGCGCCCTTTTGATGATCCCCTTCTGGACGCGGCCATTGACGGCACGCGCAGAGGCGGCGGCATCGAAACCATCCCCAAGGACGATGCAGGCCGCGAAATCATCCGGAAAATCAAAGAAGGGTACATTGTCGGCGTGCTGATTGACCAAAGCCCGCGCGAAAACGCCGTGCCCGCAACTTTTTTCGGTGCATCCTGCTGGGCCACCATCGCCCCGGCCATGGTCGCCGCCCGCGCCAGGGCGCCCATCCATCCCGTCTCAATGATCCGCGACGCGGACGGGCGCTACACGTTGTACTTCCATCCCGCGCTGGACCTCGTGCGCAGCGGCGACCTGCGCCGCGACCTCCTGGAAAACACCCAGAGATGCCAGGCGACCTTCGAGCAGATCGTGCGCGCGCATCCCGAACAGTGGCTCTGGTTCCACCGCCGGTGGAAAAAGCGCGACCGCCTCGAACGTGAATGGAACGCGCGCATGGCGCGCACATAGCGGAATGCGGAGTGCGGAATGCGGAATGCGGAGTTGAAAGGTGGGTGAAGCGGCAGCGGAACCCACCGGGCTTGGGTTGAAGGCGGGAGGAACGCAGACGTTCTGCCTTCGCCAAGGCTTCGGCGCGGCAGACCCGCTTTTTGCTGTATCGCAATCGTAGCACTCGATTTTATAGAACATACATGTCATGGTGTCGCATAACGTTTGAACCGGGCAACCTGTGGGAGGATGCGGCCGTGTCGGCGCCGAAACGTCATTGCACTGCGGGCGGAGTGGTCGTGGACGATGCGGGACGCCTGCTGGTGATCGAGCGCGACGTGCTGCGGGACGGCGCGTCTATCCACGAAGTGCGCCTGCCCAAGGGGCACATTGATCCTGGCGAAAGCGCCGAGGAAGCCGCCCTCCGGGAGGTCGTCGAAGAAACGGGCTATTGCGATCTGGAGATAGTCGCCGATCTGGGTGTCGCGCACAGCGCGTTTGCGTTTCGCGGCGCGCATCACTGGCGCGAAGAGCGCTACTTCCTGATGCGGCT
>CAZLII010000702.1:0-2592 GCA_964559065.1 uncultured Nitrospirales bacterium
GAATAGAGGATGGCTGGGTTTGGGATTGGCGCTGCTGCTGGGCGTGATGGGCGCGGAGAAGGGAAACGCTGCAATGGAAAATCAGTTGAAAAACGGGTCATTCGAGGAGCGGGCGAAGGGAAAGCCGGCGGGGTGGGATACGTTTACCTGGCAGGGCGAGGCGGCGTTTGAATACGTCCGTGAGGGGCGTGGCGGCGGGCGCTGCGTCGCGATTTCCTCGGACTCAGGCGCGGATGCCGCCTGGCTGATCCGCGTGCCGGTGGCGCCGTTCGCGAAATACCGCATTGCCGGCTGGATTCGCACGGAAAACGTGGACGCGGGCACGGGCAGGGGCGCGCTCTTGAACCTGCACGGCATCGGCCCGGCGCAGACCCGTCCTGTCACGGGCACAAGCGACTGGACCCGCGTGGCGATGGAAATCGAAACGGAGGACATCGGCGAAATCCAACTCCAATGCCTCTTCGGCGGCTGGGGCGTCTCCACGGGCCGGGCCTGGTATGACGACCTCGAACTGGTGCTGCTTTCCAAGGAAGACATGAGTGAGGCGGCCGGTGTGCAGATTGATGCGGCGCAGCACGGCGCGCCGATTTCCAAATACATCTACGGCCAGTTCATCGAGCACCTCGGTCGCTGCATCTACGGCGGCATCTGGGCGGAAATGCTCGAAGACCGCAAATTTTTCTACGCCGTGGGCGCGGAAGAATCGCCGTGGCGGGCGCTGGGACCCGGCGCGGTTGCGATGCGCCGCGAAGCCCCGTTTGTCGGCGAGCACACGCCCTGCATCGCCGCGCCCGGCGGCATCGCGCAGGGCGGCCTCGGCGCACTGCGCGACAAGAACTACGTCGGGCGCGTCGTGCTGGCGGGGCCGCCCTCGGCGGGACCCGTCGCGGTGACATTGCGCTGGGATGACGCCGACGGCGAACAGACGACACTGATTGATGCGATTACACCGGAATTCACGGCATATCCACTCCGGTTCACTGCGGGCGCAAGCACGGACGACGCGCGCCTGGAGATTGCGGCGAAAGGGATGGGCGAAGTCCGCATCGGCGCGGTCTCGCTCATGCCCGCCGACAACGTGCAGGGCATGCGCGCCGACACGCTGGCGCTGCTCAAGCAATTGGATGCGCCGATTTATCGCTGGCCCGGCGGCAATTTCGTCAGCGGCTACGACTGGCGGGACGGCATTGGCGAACGCGATCGGAGGCCCCCGCGCAAGAACCCCGCGTGGCTCGGCGTGGAACACAACGACTTCGGCGTGGACGAGTTCATCGCGTTCTGCCGCATCCTCGACACCGAGCCGCTCATCGTCGTCAACAGCGGCCTCGGCGATATTCAAATGGCGCTGGAGGAACTCCAGTATGTGAACGGCGCGGCAGACACGCCGATGGGTGCGCGGCGCGCCGCCAATGGCCACCCCGAACCCTACGACGTCGTCTGGTGGGGCATCGGCAATGAAATGTACGGCGACTGGCAACTCGGCCACATGCCGCTGGAGGATTATGTCAAGAAGAACAACGTCTTCGCTGACGCCATGCGCGCCGAAGACCCGCGCATCAAACTGGTCGCCGTGGGCGCGACGGGGAGATGGAGCGAGACGATGCTCGCCGAATGCGCCGACCACATGGACCTGTTGAGCGAGCATTTCTATTGCGGCGAAGCGCCCGGCCTGATCGCGCATGTCCGCCAGATCGCGAACAATGTCCGCAACAAGGTCCGCCATCACAAGCAGTACCACGAAAGCATCCCCGCGCTTGCGGGCCGGAAAATTCCCATCTGCATGGACGAATGGAACTACTGGTACGGCGAGCACAAATATGGCGAACTGGGCACCGCGTATTTCCTGAAGGACGCGCTCGGCATCGCCGCCGGGCTGCACGAGTATTTCCGCCACAGCGAGTGGATATACATGGCCAACTACGCGCAGACCGTCAACGTCATCGGCTGCATCAAGACCAGCAAGACCGCCGCCGCATTCGACACCACCGGCCTCGTCCTGATGCTCTACCGCCGCGAATTCGGCGCGATCCCCGTCACCGTCACAGGCGGCCCGCGCGCCGCCGACATCATGGCGGCCTGGACCGCAGACCGCGCCGCGCTCACCATCGGCGTGGTCAATCCGTTCAATACGGCGCTCTCGTTGGACCTCGATCTTTCCGGTGCGGCCCTCAGCGGCGCGGGCGTCGTCTGGACCATTACCGGCCCCGACCCCATGGCCCATAACGCCCCTGGCGAGGAACCCCTGGTGACCATCGCCGAGGAAAAGATCGCCGCATTCGGCGGCGCGCTGACCGCGCCGCCCCTCAGCATCCGCCTCTACCGCCTGGATGCAGAGGCACAATAACGACTGGAATACGGAGTAGCGGCGCAACAGGATGTCACAACGACGACAGACGGTCTCCAATACGCCGCAATTCAACCCAAGAGGGAGACCTGCGGTCGTATGCGTGGCACGGTCTCCTTTTTCTTAGCGGCGGGGTGCCTCAGGCGCTGTCGCCGTGGACGGGGCCGGGGGCGACGCGGCTGCCGAGGGCCTGTTATTCCCTCGTTACACCGCTCCTGCGGTGTAACGCACCACCGCGGCGCTCCCGC
>CAZLII010000703.1:0-2588 GCA_964559065.1 uncultured Nitrospirales bacterium
CGTGCGGCGGTAGTCCGGCCGCCGGGATCGGCTGAACCAGCCGGCGGGGTCGGGATTCTCGTAATCGAGAATCGCATGAATGCCTTCATCCACGGCGGCGACGGTGATTTCCGCAGGCGCGGCGTTGCCGCGCGCATCGCGCGTCTCCACGGTGACGGTCAGAGGCTGTTCGGGGCGTATTTCCGCCGGCGCGTCCACAAACGCAATCTGCAGCGCGCGCATGGGGTCGCGTACGCGCAGGTTGGTCATGGCGAAACTTGAATAGGGATGCACGCCCCATCTTCCCGACTGGACCGCATGCGCGAGCGTCACTTCGATCCAGACATTCGGGCATAGACCATGGTCCGCCACGAAACGCACCGTCGCCTGGTTGTCCTTGACCACCAGCGGGATGGTTTTTTGAATGGTATCGCCCTGCACCACGATCAGGCCGCACCCGTCAAACGGCGACTCGACGCGCAATTCCACTTCCTCGCCGATGGCATATTCCTCTTTGCTGAGGGCGAGTTTGAGAAGGCTGGGTCGGGTGGCGTCCACGATTTCCAAGCGGTCCCAATAAGCGAAGAACGTCACGGTGCTGGTCATGCTCGTGGCCGGGGAATGCACGCGCAGCCGGTAATAGCGGTAGCGACCATAGGAAGGCAGACGGAATTCCGCCACGCCACGCCCATCGCTCAAGGCCACAGCCTTTTCGTCCATCTTTTCAAAAGCCTTTTCCCATCTCGGCTGGTTGAAATGGTCAAAGGCGCGCACATGATAGCGCCAGCGCTCCTCTTCCAGCGTCACCAGCACTTCCGCGAGGTCCGCCGGGCTTTCATCCGGCCGCACCGCCGCCACGGACACATCAAAGGCATCCCGGTCTTTGGCCTGAACGCTGATGCCCAGCATGACTTCGTGCGGCAGCAGGAGCACGTCCTTCGTGGCGGCCACGCCGCGCCCGCTCATCTCGAAGACCTCGCCGCGCACCGTCGCGCGCACGGGGAAACTGATCTTGGGCGAAGGCTCATACAGAAACGTGAACGCGGCGTTGCCATCTTGATCCGTCTTGGCTTCGCCGAGGGATTGCACTTCCGGGGTGAAGGATTCGTCATTCGTAAAGCGATAGCCCTGCCATGGAGCGCTCTTGAATTCGCCGCGCCGCAGGATCACGCTCGCCTCGCAGCGGCGATTAGCGGCGGGCGCGCCGAAAAGATGGCTGGACTGCACCCGGATGTCATAGGGCGTGCGGGCGGTCCACGGCCCGTCGGGGATATGGACTTCCGTCTTGATGCGGTTGGGGACGAAATCCTCCAGGTTGAAGGCGTATGCGCCGATGGGATCATCCTTGCCCGGCACCAGCACTTGCAGTTCGTAGCGGCCGGTGGGGTAGTTGCGTTCCGTGGCGATTTCCATGCCGCCTGTGCCCAAATCCGAAAGGGTCACCGGATTGCGGAACAACGCCGCCCCGCGCGGATTCATCAGCCGCACCTGCAACGGCACGCCGGGGACCGCGTCGCCGTATCTTGTGCGCACCACCCACCGCGCATGCACCGTCTCGCCTGGACGATACAGATTCCGGTCGGCATAGAGAAACGCGTCGTAGCCGTCCCGATCATAAGGCGGCATGGCGTCGGTGAATCCGGTGGCGTCATCGCGGATGGGCTGCAATTCCAGGAAAGTGAAGTCCTCGCCGCTCTCCACCACCGCCACCCAGGGTTTCCCCAATCCCTTGTCGAGCGCCTTCATGTGGGCGATGCCATCGGCGTCGGTATTGGCCGTGCCCATCACCTGCCCCTTGCTGGAATAGACCGTCACTTTCGCCATCGGCAGCGGATCGAGGGTATAGAGGTCGTGGGCCAGCAGGACGATTTCGTCGTCCAACCAATGGCTCAGCACGCCGAGATTGGTCCACACCACCACCTTGTGCTGTGAAGTCACCTCCTTCGAGGACACTTGCAGTACAAAGATGCCTTTGCGGTCTGCGGGCAGCAGGTCTTCAAGATTGACTTCGGCGGTCACACGCGTATCCGGAATGTCGGAAAGGGACACATCCTGCGTGGCAATCTCGCGCGCGAAACGGTCACCGAGATTTATCCAGGAAACATCATTCTGCAAATAGCGCACGATTTCCGCGAGATTTGACGGGAACAGTTGCGAAAGGGTGATTTTCGCATCGGAAACATTGCGGCCCTCGACAATCAGGCGGCCCGCATGGCGGCGCGGGAAATAGAGTTTGCCTTCCGGGCGGAACGCAATGCCGGAGACCCTCGGTACGGCCTCCAGCCGTACCGTGCTGCCCCCTTGCGGAATGCTCTTTGCCCCAGAAAGATCCGTCACCCCCTCGGCAAGACGCAATACATATTTTTCGTCACTACGGAAGTCGCCATAGATATTGATGGCGCCATAACTGCCGGATTCCACCCGGACATTGCTTACCGACGGTGTAAATACTATACATTCGCGAAGTTTGGAGATATCCACCCTGCCGTTCATGCTCAAACGCAAGACCGGCCCGTCCACCCCCTCGTAGTTCCAGTAATGATGCGTAACGCGCAGGGGTTCCTTTATCCGCTCAATATCCAACAATTGCGCAACGCTCATTGTGCGAC
>CAZLII010000704.1:0-2587 GCA_964559065.1 uncultured Nitrospirales bacterium
GCATCCACAAGGTCAGCGAGCTGTCCGGCGTGGGGCGGCGCATGCCGCTCACCATGGCGGCGTTCACCCTTGGCGTGCTCGGAATGATTGGCGTGCCGCCGCTCGCGGGCTTCTTCAGCAAATGGTATATCGGCATGGGCGGGGTGGAAAGCGGCCAATATTGGGTGCCTGGGGTGCTGGTGACAAGCAGTATTCTCAACGCGGCCTATTTTCTGCCTATTCTTTACGCCGGGTGGTTCGGCAAACAGGACCACGAGTGGCGCGGTCGCCGATCGTTTCCCGCACAATACGAGACTTCGCTCTCTTTGTTGGCGCCTGCATTGGTCACCGCCGCACTGTCGCTGCTTTTCGGCGTATTCGCGGCCAGTCCGTTCAGTCCGCTGTATTGGGCGCGGTTCATTATGATGGGGGAATACTGATATGACGGGCTGGTTGTTGCTGGTATCCGTCTTCTGGCCGTTGCTGCTGGTCGGCGTGATGGGCCTGCGATTGACACGGCGCTTGGCGCTGCGCGCTGCGCCGTGGGCCGCGCTGCCGGCATTGATTGCGGCGTTGCTCTTGCCTGCCGATGTTTCCGTTGAATTGCCGTGGGTCTTCATCGGGAGTTCGTTTGCGCTGGACCCACTGGCGCGCGCGTTCCTCATCTTCAGCGCCGCCTTGTGGCTTGCTGCAGGCATTTATGCATCGGGCTACATGAAAGCGAATGACGACCCGCATCCCGCCTCTTTTTTCGGCTGGTTTCTCGCCACGATGGGCGGCAACCTCGCCCTGATTCCCGCACAGGACATGGTGACCTATGTCGTGTTCTTCGCCCTGATGGGTTTCAGCGCCTACGGCCTTGTCATCCATGACCCTAACGCGCAGAATCTCCGCGCGGGCCGCATCTACATCAGCATGACGGTGCTTGGCGAGATGGCCGCTTTTGTCGGGCTGCTCTGGGCGGCGTATCTGGCCGGCGGCCAAGCGGGGTTCGCGATCAGCATGCCCGCGTTGCAGGCGTCGCCGTATCGGGATGTGATCCTGCTGCTGCTCTTCGTGGGATTCGGGATCAAACTCGGCGTCATGCCCCTGCATGTCTGGCTGCCGCTGGCGCATCCCGCCGCGCCCACGCCCGCCAGCGCGGTGCTGAGCGGGGTCATGATCAAGACCGGCCTGCTTTTGTGGCTGCGTATCTTTCCCATCGGGGTCGGGGCGGGCGACTGGGGAGGCGTGCTTGTCGGGGTCGGCCTGTTCACCGCGCTTGCAGGCGCGCTGATCGGCATGACACAGACCCATCCCAAGGCGTTGCTGGCGTATTCCAGCGTCAGCCAGATGGGCTTAGCCGCCGTTGGGGTGGGGGTCGGTTTGGCCGCGGCGGGGAACAGCGCGGCTGTAATGACCGCTATCGCGCTGTTCGCCGCGCATCATGCGTTCGCGAAGGGCACCCTGTTTCTTGGGGTGGGTCTCGCCGCCTGCGAGACCTCGGCGCGGAATCGGCGGCTGCTTGCTGCCGGACTGGGCATCTGCGGCGCGGCGCTGGCCGGGTTTCCCCTGACCAGCGGCATGGCCGCCAAAGGCGCACTTAAATATCTCGTCGCCGGGGTGGAGATGCCGTGGAGTAGTCTCTTGGAATGGCTGCTGCCGCTGACCGGCATCACTACCATGCTGCTGATGATTCGCTTCCTGTGCATTGCCGTGCCGCGTCCGCGCGAACCGCACGGCGCTTGGAACCTGCCGATGCTCATCCCCTGGGCTGTCTTGGTGTTGGGGGTGCTGGTGCTGCCCTGGTTGGCGCTTGGGATGGGATGGGTCGGCGCGAAGCAGGCAGGGCTTTACCCGGCGGGCGCATGGAAAGCCGCCTGGCCGCCGCTTGTCGCGGCGGTTATCGCGGGGGCTGTGTGGAACACGCCACGCGCAATGGCCGTCTTGTCGCGCATCCGCATCCCCCCCGGTGATGTTCTCTCGGCGTTTCTTGTACTTATGCAGGGGGCGCTTGCCTTTTTCCGCATTTTCATTGAGCCTCCCTCGCGGATGATTCAGGGGATACCCTCTGCACTGCTTGCCCAATGGAAACAACACCACGGCAATTTGCTGCAGCGCATGGCCCGCTACGAAAACTTCGCCCTGGGCATGCTGCTTATGACCGCCCTGGCCCTCGGCATGGCATGGATGCTCTGGCCGTAAGTCCATGGCGATTTCCACCAGGGACCGATTCCCCCAACGCAACTGATATTCGTATCGGCAACTCAGCAAAAACTGGCATCCCGGAGTCGGATTATGCTATCCAGTTTTCCGGCGTTTCCGATTGGCAACGGCGACGTGGTGGAATCCGGAAACGCATCGGCGTATTCTTTTCAAAACCCTTACCGGAAGGCCAACACCATGAAGAAATCTCGTTTTCTTTCCCGTCGAACTTTTCTCAAAGGCGCGCTGGCGGCGGGCGCATTTACCATAGTGCCGCGCAAGTGCTTGGGCGGTCAGGGCTACACCGCTCCCAGCGAGGAAATCACCCGCGCGATCCTCGGCGTGGGGGGGATGGGTCGCGGGCACATGGGCTACAATATCGGCCCGTTGCTGGCGGTCTGCGACGTTGACAGGGCGCATTTGC
>CAZLII010000705.1:0-2586 GCA_964559065.1 uncultured Nitrospirales bacterium
TTGATGCCATCTAACATCTTGTTGTCAATAAGCTTCAATGTTTCGCAAATGCCTCATTTTTTCCGAAGGCAACCCGGAGGTCATGTACTGTATAATAGTTGTTTCGGGATTTTGGGACAATACGCGGCATCGCGCAGAGGCCGCGCCGGGAGCCTCCGGAAATGAAGGACAACGTCCACAACGGTGCGCGGGCGCGCACTGTCTGGGTGCTGGGGGGCATGGGGATGTTGTTTTTTCTGGGATGCGTTTCGACGGGTGATCGGGACAGACCCTTCAGCGATGCGTGGGCGGCGCAACAGCGGAGCGAGCGGGAATTCCAGGAACGCCGGAAACGCATTCGGGGAGAGGAGGGCATTACGCTGTTCGGGGACCCCTCGCGGAAACGGGCGGCGGTCCGCATGGATGAGCGGGGCAATCCCAAACTGGATATTGGGGGGGACACCGGCTTGAGCGTGGACCTCAACTACGGCGGAAGAACAGAAGCCCAGGTGAAGTACAAACTGCAATGGGACCATGGCCGGGCGGGCGGGTGTGGGAGCAGGCGGGCGCGCTGAGGCGCGCCTGCTCAGGACTGAACTCCCAACGCTGTTCCGGATTGGCAACGGGGCGGATCAATCCACTAGAATTGCCGGCATGGCGACGTGCATTCATATGGCCGGCGTGACGCGGCGTTTTGGCACAAGAACAGCGGTGTCCGATTTTTCTCTGGACGTGCAAACCGGTGAAATTGTCGGGTTGCTTGGTCCGAACGGCGCAGGAAAGAGCACGACGCTGAATATGCTGTGTGGGCTGGTGCGTCCGCAGAGCGGCGAGATATGCCTGTTTGGCAAGGACTTGCGCAGGCATTTTATTGAGATCGCGCGGAAAACCGGGGTGGTACTGGAACGACCGGTGTTCTATGAGCATCTTTCGGTGCGGCGGAATCTGAAACTTCAGGCGCGGCTGGCGCGCCGTACGGTCAATGTGGACCGCATCCTGGGGATGGCGGGCATTCTGGAATGTGCAGGGGAACTGGCCGGGACTCTTCCGCAAGAGATGCGGCAGCGCCTTGCCCTGGCGCACGCGATACTCACCGAACCGGAATTGCTGCTGCTCGACGAACCCACCGCCGGACTGAACGCCGAGTCCACGCAGGAAATACATCAATTGTTGCGGCGTCTTGTGGACGAAGCCAAGGTCACCGTGCTGTTTACCAGTCACCTGCTGCATGAGGTGCAGTGCGTGTGCGATCGCGTGGCGATCATGAATGAGGGGCGTCTGGCCGCAGTGGAACCCGCCAATCACCTGCTATCTTATGACACAAGCCGCTTGGAAGTGATCGTGGACCACCCCGAACGGGCGCTGAAACGGCTGGGCGGCCAGACCTGGCTGCGGCGGGCGGAGTTGAAGAGCGGGTATCTGGATGTCTGGGTGGAAGACGGCGCGGCGCATCAGTTGACCGCGCTGTTGCTGGGGTCCGGGCTTCAAATCGCGGGAATAGTCCCGCGTCGGCGCACGCTCAAGGACTATCTGATGCGGGTATTGAATCAGCCCAGGCCGACGGAGAGGGAAGATGACGCGGCGGAGGGGGATGGACAACCCAATGGATGACGCGAAGCATACCGGCCGGACACACCGGGAACGGATGGGATAATACACATGTTGGGACGCATCTGGACGGCGTACACGGTGGAAATCTGGAAGGCGATCCGACGCCGGCAAACCTACACGGGACCGGCGCTGCTGTTGGCGCTGCTCGTGGTCGCTCCTTTCGTCCAGGGGGTCACGCACGACGGGCGCGGCGACTACGGCTATATCGCTTATGTGACTTCGCTCGCGCTGGGGCTTTTGGGCGTCGTGCTGCTCTTGATCTACTGCGCCGGCCTGGTATCGCAGGAGATGGGCGGCGGAAGCATCCGGGCGGTGCTGGTGCGGCCATTGCGCCGCCATGAGTATCTTGCCGCGAAACTGATGGCGGGCTGCACCTACGCCCTTCTGCTGGCCGCCATCGTGGTGTTCGGCAGTTGGGGCATGGCCTATGCGCTGGGGGACCTGATTGGCGTGAATTTCGGCGGTGAACTTCTGTTCTCATCGGACCAGATGTTGATAGCGTATCTGTTGGGAAGCGTGTTGGCGCCGGCGCCGCTTTTCGCCGCAGCGGCGTATGGCGTGATGGTCTCCACCTTCACCCGCAAACCGGTATTTGCCATAGTCATCGCGGTGGGCGCATGGGTGACGGCGGACATCGTGAAGCATCCCTTGGGCATTGATCGTTTTGTGTTTTCGAGTTATCTGGAAAGCCCTTGGCAGGTATTCATCAACCGGTGCGACGGGATGGATGTGGGCTGGTTCCCGATGGCGTGGCAGTGCCTGGGGATATCAGCGATCTACGGCGTCGCGTTTACGGCGGTCGCCATCCTTGTCTTGCACCTGCGGAATTTCAGCGCATGAACGGCTTGTGGCTGCACATCGCCCTGGGCGCCGTGACGTTCTGGTGTCAGGACTTGCCGGGACTGCGGGCGACGTTCGTCAAGGACGCCATCGGCCAGGCGGTGCTCAATTGCCGCCAGGCGGACCTGGACGGCGACGGCGCCCTTGACCTGATAT
>CAZLII010000706.1:0-2584 GCA_964559065.1 uncultured Nitrospirales bacterium
CGCGACATGTCTTTGTCGTGGCGGGCAAAGACGGACTTGACGAACTGACCCTCTCCGGACCGTCCCTGGTGGCGGAAGGCCGCGACGGCCACGTGACCTGCTACGAATTGGACCCCGCGCGCTTCGGCATGCACCACGCCGACAAAGCCGTCCTGAAAGGCGGCGATGCGGCGGAAAATGCCATGATTCTGCGCATGGTCTTGGAAGGCGAACGCGGGCCGCGCCGCGACGTCGTGATCCTCAATACCGCGCCGGCCATCGTGGCCGGACAAGCGGCGAACACGTTGGAGGAGGGCATCCTACGCGCTGAGGAATCCATTGATTCCGGGGCGGCGCTCAATAAACTCGAACAACTGATACGACTGACACATGATTCTTGACAGGATTCTTGAAGATAAACGCGCCGAAGTGGATGCCCACGTGCGGGCCGTTCCGGTTGAGATTCTCCGGGAACGCGCTGCAAATGCGGATCCGCCCCGCGATTTCCCCGCCGCGCTCCGGCGCGACGACATCAGCCTGATCGCGGAAATCAAACGCGCCTCGCCTTCGCGCGGCGACATTCTGCCCGGCGCGGACGCCGCGTTGTTGGCGACACAATACGAGGTCTGCGGCGCGCGCGCCATTTCCGTGCTTACCGATGCCAGGTATTTCAAAGGTTCGCTGGAAGACCTCGCCGCCGCGCGACGGCGTGTTCAAGCGCCCTGCCTGCGCAAGGAATTCATCATTGACCCCTATCAGATCGTGGAGGCGCGCAGCGCAGGCGCGGACGCAGTGCTGTTGATCGTGCGTATCCTTTCAGATGCACAACTCCGGGATTTCCTGGCGGCGACGAAATCCTTGGGTATGGGTGCGCTGGTGGAGGTCCACACCGAAAGGGAAATGGCGCGCGCTGTGGATGCCGGTGCGCATATAATCGGGATAAATAATCGGGATTTGGACACGTTGACCATTGACCTGGATTGCACTTTCCGGCTGCAACGGATGGCGCCGCCGGAGGTGGTCCTGGTCAGTGAAAGCGGCATTCATTCGCGCGAAGACGTGCTCCGGCTGGAAGATGCCGGCATAGATGCAATGCTGGTGGGTGAATCGTTGTTGACAAGCGGCGACGTTCCGGGGAAAATCCGGGAATTGCTGGGGCGCCATGAAAATTAAGATATGCGGCATCACCAACGCCGAAGATGCCCTGGCGGCATGTGAAGCAGGGGCGGACGCACTGGGCTTTGTCTTTGCGCAGGAAGCCCGCAAGCGCAACCGCTACATCGCTCCGGAAGCGGCAAGGGAAATTATCGCGGCATTGCCGCCATTTTTGGTCACGGTCGCGGTGACGGTGAACGAGCCGCTGGAACGTTTGCGGGAGTATCTGCAATTCGTGGACCGCGTCCAGTTGCACGGGGAAGAGCCTGAAGAAGTCTGCCGCGCCATCGCCCCGCGCGCCATTAAAGCGTTTCGCGCCGGGCCGGGTCTCGATATGGCGGCGATGCGCCAATGTCCCGCCGGCGCCTGTCTGCTTGATGCGGCAGTGTCGGGAGAGCGCGGCGGCACGGGAACAGTCTGCGATTGGGATACCGCGCGAAGCGCGGTGGATGCGGGATTGCGGATCATCCTCGCGGGCGGGCTGACCCCGGAAAATGTTGGCGAAGCGGTGCGCAGCGTACGTCCCTATGCGGTGGACGTGTCGGGCGGCGTGGAATCCGCGCCGGGAAAAAAGGACCATGAAAAAATACGCCAATTCATTCAAAACGCACGATCAGCAATGGCCTGACGCGCGCGGGCGCTACGGTCCCTTCGGCGGGCGCTACGTGCCCGAAACGCTCATCTATGCCCTCGACGAACTCGAAGCGGCCTACCGTGACGCATCGCTGGATGCAGCCTTTCAGAACACGCTGCGTGACTACCGCGCACATTACATCGGACGCCCCACGCCGCTCTATTTTGCACAACGTTTCAGCGAACAGTGCGGCGGCGCGCACATCTATTTTAAGCGCGAGGACCTCGCCCACACTGGCGCGCACAAGATCAACAACGCCCTTGGACAGTGCCTGCTTGCGAAGCGGATGGGCAAGCCGCGCGTCATCGCGGAAACCGGCGCGGGACAACACGGCGTCGCCACGGCCACGGCCTGCGCGCTGCTCGGTCTGGAATGCGATGTGTATATGGGCACGGAAGACATGGAACGCCAGCGGCTCAACGTGTTCCGCATGCAACTCCTGGGCGCGCGGGTGCTCCCGGTGGATTCTGGGTCTAAGACGCTCAAGGACGCCATCAACGAAGCCATGCGCGACTGGGTCGCGAATGTGCGCACGACGCACTATTGCCTGGGCACGGTGCACGGCCCGCATCCGTTCCCCATGATTTGCCGGGATTTTCAGCGCGTTATTGGCGTTGAGGCGCGCGCGCAGATTCTTGAAGCCGAGGGCCGCCTGCCCGACCTGCTGATCGCCTGTGTCGGCGGCGGCAGCAACGCCATCGGTCTCTTCTACGAGTTTCTCGACGACCCGGTGCGTATGGTCGGCGTCGAGGCGGGCGGCATCAGCCTTGCCCCCGGGATGCACGCGGCGCGTTTCGCCGGCGGTTCCCTGGGCAT
>CAZLII010000707.1:0-2576 GCA_964559065.1 uncultured Nitrospirales bacterium
CGCTGGCGCCTGGAACGGCCCCACCTACGCCGGGCGCACCATCTTCGAGTCCGCGCCCGTACGCGAACGCGTGCTGGGATGGCAACCCACCGATTTCGATTACGCCCACCCCAACATCGGCGAGGACGAGGTGAACCAGCCCATCGAGGGCGGCGCATACTTCACCGGCAAACACGCGGCCTGGATGTTCTACCTCGCCCGCATCTGCAACCACTGCACCTATCCGGCATGCCTCGCCGCATGTCCGCGCGGCGCCATCTACAAGCGAAAAGAGGACGGCATCGTGCTGGTGAACCAGAAGCACTGCCGGGGATACCAGGAATGCGTGAAGGCATGCCCCTACAAGAAGGTCTTCTACAACGCGGTCGAAGGCGTATCGCAGAAGTGCATTGCCTGCTATCCGGCGATCGAACGCAGGGAACAACCGCAGTGTTTCATGTCCTGCATCGGAAAAATCCGCATGCAGGGCTGGCTCAACCCGCCCGATCGCGCTGTTGAAGACAACCCCCTGGATTACCTCGTGCACATCCGGAAAGTGGCGCTGCCACTCTTCCCGCAGTTGGGACTCGAACCCAACGTCTATTACATTCCGCCGGTCCATGTCTCCGATGCCTTTCTCACGCAGATGTTCGGCCCCGGCGTAAAAAAGGCGGTGGACACCTATCTCCAGGCGCGAAAAGACAAAACCCTGGCGGGCATTTTCACGCTTCTCGGCTCGACGCGCCACACGGTCTCGTATTTCAAGATAGAAGGCGACGAGGCGGTCGG
This sequence comes from uncultured Nitrospirales bacterium, assembly GCA_964559065.1. Taxonomy (GTDB): domain Bacteria; phylum Hydrogenedentota; class Hydrogenedentia; order Hydrogenedentales; family CAILVY01; genus CALEDJ01. The sequence continues at coordinate 769 of CAZLII010000707.1, forward strand.
GTTTGATGATGACCGAAATGAAACCTGTCGGGTCCCCATCAGCGAACCGGTCGTCACCCGCGCGGCATTTGATGAAGCACTCCAAGTGGGAAGACATAACATCACATGACAGCGCGCCCGCGCATCGGGCGCAGCCATCAACCAAATATGAAGCACAGGTGACAGCATGAAAAGAATCGGTTCCATAATGCTTCTCATGGCGCTCGTGTCCTGCGGCAAGGAGCCTCCCGTATCCTTGGACCGTATCAAGGCGACCTTCGCCGAGGGCGACCTGCGCGGGATAACGATGGAGGACCCGCGCTGGAAAAACGCCTTTGAAACCCCCATAACGCTTGAAAAACAGTTGATCGCCCTGCCCAAATCGGAAGAGGACGGCGTTACGGAAATAAAGATCAAGGCTCTTTACAATGAGTCTTGGGCGGCGTTCTTGCTGAGTTGGGATGACCCCACGCCGGACCATCTCGCCCAGATTGGCAAGTACAGCGATTCCGTCGCCATCCAGTTCCCCGGCGCACCCGGAGAACTTCCCGACAGCGCCATGGGCGGCGCGCCGGGGAGCGCGCGACCGGTCGTCATCCACCAGTGGAAAGCGGTCTGGCAGGAAGCAGAGGCCGGCAACATCGAAGGCATCAGAACCTTCTATCCCAATACATGGAGCGACATCTATATCTTCGAGATGGCTCAGGACGACGCCGTCAAAGCGGCCATGGAACGCACCTTCACCACGTCCGTCGCCGCTGACAATCCCCTCGCGCATCACGGCACGGCCGTCCGCGATTTGGAATCCGTCGGCTTCGGCTCCGTGGAATTTTCCGCCGAGCAGAGTTCCGCCGGGCACGGTCAGTGGGAAAACGGCCAATGGCGTGTGCTCATCATCAGGTCCGTTGAACGCGAGCGCGGCTCTCTGGACCTTGGACGCCTCTTTTACGCCGCCTTCGCCGTGTGGGACGGGTCGCGCCGCGAAGTCGGCGCGCGCAAAATGCAGAGCACCTGGTTTCCCATCCAGTTTATCCAAAGACCCGCCGATGCCGGCGCTCACGAAATCCATTTTCCTTTGGGGCAGCCATGAAATTGCCGGACAAAATCAGAATGCACGCCGCCATGACCTCGTCCGCCGCATGCCGATTGTTCTCTCTCTGCTTCCGGCATCCCCGCCTGGCGCTGCGGCGGGAAATGGAAGCACTCTGCCGGGAAATCGGCAGCCCGGCCCGTCACCTTCTTGCGATGAAAGAAGACCAGGAAAACCAATATCACTTTATCCTCGGCGCCGCCGGCGTGTGTTCCCCCTGCGAGTCCGAATATCTCGGCGACCGTCTCGGCGGCAAAGGCCCCCTCATGGCCGATGTGGCGGGCTTCTACAGCGCCTTCGCCTTCGACCATCGCCTCGAACTCAATGAGGCGGTGGACCATATCGCCGTCGAGTTGTCATTCCTGTCCTACCTCAACTTCAAGAAGGCATATGCCCTGTTCAGGGAAAATCACGACGAAATACGGCGTTGCGACGACGCCCTCGATAAGTTCAGGGCACAGCATCTTCTGCTCTGGATCGGACCGTTCAACGAAAAACTCAACGCAAGCGCCCCCGATTCCTTCTACGCCCGCGCCGCCGCGCTCATGTGCGAGTGCATCCCGGAAACATAGCGAGAAAGCGCCGGTAGTCCACCGTTATTCCCGGATCAGGAACCGGCCTTTGACGGTGTTCCAGGAATCGTTGCTGGCCGTCCCGGTAAATACCAGAACAAATCCGGGACCCACTGGTTCGATCCACTTGGGGGCGAGGTTCCAGAAAAAAGTGCTCTATTAGATGA
>CAZLII010000708.1:0-2568 GCA_964559065.1 uncultured Nitrospirales bacterium
TTCCAGAAAAAAGTGCTCTCTTCGATGAATCCTCCGCCCCATCCGTATTCGAAATGCACCGTGCGCCAAGGGCCCCATGGTGACTCGGCTTCATAGACGGCAAGATTGCCTCGCCATCTTTCCGTATGCTCGGTCCAGATGAGGTAGCGGTCTATGTAGGGAACATAGGCGACGCTCGTTGTCATCACCCCGTTCGTCCGGTCCTCCCACACCGGTTTCCTTTCCTTCACATTCTTTGTCCATTGCGGCGCACCCTGGGCATCCAAACCTACAAAAAACTCATACGCGGCGCGTTCTTCCAGTTGTGCGCCGGGCGCGCGGAATAGGGTCAATTCGCCTGGAATATGGACGTTCCATTGCTCCTGTTTGATGTTGGGCGCATACACATAAACATACTCGTCGTGGGCAAGGCGGTTGTCCTTGCCGCATTGCAGAAAGGTGGGCGCGTAGAAGCCGTGGTCGTCCGGCGGATCAAAATCAGAAGGTTCGAATCGCACACCCGTGTAAACCCAACTGGCCGCATGGTCCTCCGACTTCCACAGCTCTTGAAAACGGTAGGCCGTTTTTCCGGATTCATTGCCGGTTCGCCAAGCATAAAGAATATTATTCACCGAGATGATACCGTAACATTTTCCAGTGAAAGGGGCGGGATGCGGGGCATCCTTGCCGCCGGCAACATTGATGCCCGAATAATCGTCCGCGTCTCCTATGATGCGGGCAAAGCCGTTGCTGACACGACCGTCGCTGTTCGTTCCCCCGAAGCCGCCTCCGTCTCCCCAGGCGGTATATTGGTGGCCGTCGCCGGACCACGTCATGGGCCAATTGTCGCTGCCGGGCGCCAATCGCCGGTGAGTTCCGAAATCCACCTCGATTCCCTGAATATCTTCGCTCATAGGATAAGGCGGTTCGCCGATGCCAAGCAGGATGAGCAACAATGTTGAAAGCATCGTGCCTCCTTCCAAAAGGGGCTGCACGCGTTGGCGCTTCTCCGCATGCGGCACTTTTCTCTGTTTCATGCCCGAAATCCGCAGAAAGTTCCTTCATGCGACTGAAATACAGCGGGATGTCATCATCCCGATCGGGCATATGAACATGGGGCTTTCCTGCGTGAATGCATTGCTGTGCATTACCCGCGCTACCCGCATTGCATTGGATTCATTGGGAACGGAACTATTTTGAACAAACCGTAATAGATGAAATACAGGCCGACAAGTGAATGCGACATATTGGACTCTTTGATCGTGACCTCTGCGCGTTTCGCGCAGATGTTTGATGAAGGTTGTGCGCTTGCCGTGTGTTGTGCAACGATTTTTTGGCTCCAAGGCCCGTCGCCCCCGCGAAAGCGGGGGTCCGGAAAAACCGAAGGTCTCCGCTGCGTGATGGCTGGATTCCCGCCTGCGCGGGAATGACGGGAGTGGCGGCTGTGGGTGCGATGTCCAATGCATGTGGTTGCGGCTGCGCCGCTTCAGGCAAGGTCTTCTGGAATCCCATCATTACGCAGTATCTGCGTTGGACTGAAGATATGGATGAGTGTGCGCAGCAACAACCTGTCCGCTGAAAGGGAGGAAGTCGAAATGATCTCGCAAGTACGCAAGCGCGTCATAGAGGCAGCGGCTGTGATGATCCTGGCGGTTTTCCTCCAAAGTCGGGTTGTCGCCCTCAACCAACCCCATCGGAGCACGACCTTATGGACGCCGGTGTTGGAATGGTCGGTTTCCAATCCCCAATACGCGGGGAATCCTTTTGATGTCGAGGGGACGGCTGTCTTCACCCATGAGAAGTCCGGAAGAACCCACACTACGGGCTTGTTCTATGATGGGGGGAATACGTGGAAATTCCGTTTCACTCCGACCCGGACCGGCATGTGGACTTACGCAACCGCCAGCCCGGATGCGGATTTGAATGGTCACTCAGGCTCGGTCACCGTCAAGCCCAATCCCCGTCCCAATGCGCGGGGTTTTTTAACGGTCGCCGACGGGAACAAATGGGCCTGGCAGGTCGGCGAAGACGGCAGGACGCGGGCGTTCACGCCCCAATTGGTGATGTATAAGCATCTCACAGTCATCGCGGAAATGTCCGATGCGGAAATCCAGGAGGATATCAGGCGCTGGTTTGAGGAGCACGGTTTCAATGGGCTTCATGTTTGGGTGGCATGCCGTTGGTTTGACTTCGACAAGGAACGGCATACCGAGTTCGATACGGAAGACCCCACGCCCGATCCGCGAACCTTTGCCGTTCTTGAACGCCTGATCACCCTGGCCCACGACGCGGGCGGATTCGTGCATATCTGGAAATGGGGCGATGAAGACCGGCACATGACGCCTATCCGCTGGGGGATCAACGGTCCGGCCGACCGGCGCCTGCAGCGCTATCTTGCCGCCCGGCTGGGACCCATGCCCGGCTGGACCCTCGGATACGGGTTTGACCTGTGGGAGTGGGTGAATGCCGAACAACTCCATGCTTGGCACGCTTATATCCATAAGCACCTGGGCTGGCCCCAATTCATCGGCGGTCGAACCGACGCCTGGCACACGCCGATCACCGAGGCCATTACCTATGAACTGGACT
>CAZLII010000709.1:0-2563 GCA_964559065.1 uncultured Nitrospirales bacterium
TCAACATGCCCGCCGCCGACCGCAAGGGCAACATCTACCGGCGCGGCTGCATCATGGTGGCCGAAAGCCGCGAATTGGTGCGGGCCGCCCGCCGTAACAACGGCGTCGTCATTGCCAATGTCGGCAAGATCGTCGAGGAGGGCTACGACGACATCTGGATTCCCGCCGAAGACGTGGATGCGGTGGTCTACTACAAATGGACGGAGCAGACCGGCGGCGTGTATCACCACAAGCCATGGCGCTTTTTCACCCTGGAAAGCGACATGAGCATCCAGGAAGGCATCGAACGGGTGCGCTTCATCAACCATCTGGTGGGAGTGACGCCCAAGCGCTCGCCGGTGGATTTCGCGCTCGCCCGGCTTGCCGCGAGCCTCTTCGTGGAGAAGTTTCCCAAGGGCGGCGTCGTGGACATCGGCGTCGGATTGCCCGAAGAAGTCTCCCGGCTCCTGCACGAAAGCGGCGCGATGGAGCATATCACGCTGATCACCGAAAGCGGCGTTCTCGGCGGCCTGGCCGCGCCGGGCATCTATTTCGGCGCGGCGGTCAACCCCAATGAGATTGTCTCCTCCGCCGAGGTTTTCCGCCGCATGTACAAGCACCTGGACGGCGCCCTCCTCGGCATTCTACAGGCGGACAGCGCCGGCAACATCAACGTGTCCAAGCGCGGCGATGGCCCGCTCAACTATGTCGGCCCCGGCGGATTCATTGACATCACCACCTGCGCGGAAAATTGCTTCTTCGTCGGTTCCTGGGGGGACCGCGCAGAGATCGTGCTGGAGAACGGCAAGATGCGCGTGGCCAATCCCGGCAAGCCGAAATTCGTTGACCAAGTGGACGAAATCACCTTCAATGGGCAGGAAGCCCTGCGCCACGGCAAGAAGGTCTTTTATGTGACGCATGTGGGCGCTTTCCAACTTACACCGCGCGGCATGGAACTGATCCGGGTGATGCCCGGCATTGACGTGCGGCGCGACATTGTGGACGCCATCCCCATGAAGGTCGTGTTGCCCGAAACCGGCGATGTCCCCGTGGTGGACCGTTCCGTCATCACAGGTGAAAACTTCAAATTGACGTTTCCTTCATGACCAAGGGACAAGTCGGACAGGGCGGACGGGAGGAGGGCGAGGATGGTCTTGGCGTGAAAGGTGTTCTACTGAGGGTGTAGTGTGGCCGATACGGCGGCCGCAATGGAAAAGAGAGGATTGATTCATGGGTACAGAAGAGAAGCAGGGTAAGGCGCCGATTTCGCGCCGGTATTTTCTCCAGCACTCCGCGCTGGCGATGGCGGCCGGGCCGGTCTTGAGCGCCGCAACGCTGGCGCAGGCGCGCCGAGCGGCGGCGCAGACCCCGCCCAGCGAGAAGGTCCGCGTCGGACTCATCGGCTGCGGCGGCATCGCCACGGCGGACTTGTCCACCTTCTTCCTGAATCCCGAAGTGGACTGCCCGGTGATCTGCGACATTGATGACGCCATGCTCGCGAAGGTCGTCAAACTGGTTGAGGGTCAGCGCGGCCACACGCCGGATACGGTGAAGGATTTCCGGCGGGTCATTGACCGCAACGACGTGGACGTGGTGCTGGTGACGACGCCCGACCACTGGCATGCGTTGCCCATGATCTACGCCTGCCAGGCCGGGAAGGACGTGTACGTCGAGAAGCCGCTGGGCATGTGCATTGACGAGGGCCGCGCCATGCTGGAAGCAGCCCGCGCCAACCAGCGCATCGTCCAAATGGGCACCCAGTGGCGCAGCGGCGCGCATTACCGCGAAGCGGTGGAGTTCGTGCAGTCCGGAAAACTCGGCAAGGTGCGCATGGTCCGCGCCTGGGCCTACCTCGACTGGGTCGGCGGCATCGGCAATCCGCCCGACAGCGATCCGCCGCCGGGCGTGGATTACGACATGTGGCTCGGCCCCGCGCCGAAGCGCCCCTTCAACCCCAACCGCTTCCATTTCAATTTCCGCTGGTTCTGGGATTATGCCGGTGGCCTGATGACCGACTGGGGCGTGCACCTGCTCAATATCTGCCTGTGGGCGATGGGCACGGAACCGCCGCTCCGCGTCAGTTCCATGGGCGGCAAACGAGTCACGGACGACAACAGCGAAACACCCGACACCCAGGCGACCGTGTACGACTTTCCGGAATATACCCTGATTTTCGAGCACCAGACCCTGGGCGGCGTCGGCCCCGGCAACAAGCCCCACGGCATGCTCTTCAGCGGCAGCGAAGGCACATTGATAGTGGACGAGGGCGGCTGGGAACTGACGCCGGAACCAAAGAAAAAGACGCTGGAGGCCGTCAAGGGCGCGCCGGGCCGCGATGCGCGGCCCGCGCATGTGCGCAATTTCCTGGATTGCGTGAAATCGCGCGAGCAGCCCGTGGAGAACCTGGAAATCGGGCATTATGTCTCCACCATCGCGCACCTCGGCAACCTGGCCTTCCGCTCCCGCAGTGAAGTTCACTGGGACGTGGAGAACGAGCGGGCCGTGGACAATCCCGAAGCGGACCGCTTGGTGGGCGCGCATTACCGCGCCCCATGGACCCTGCCCTATGCGCGGCGGTCGGCGT
>CAZLII010000710.1:0-2556 GCA_964559065.1 uncultured Nitrospirales bacterium
GGATTTTCCAAAGGTTCTGGGCATAGCCTTTGATTTACTTAACAACCTATTTTGGACAACACTGAGGTTTTTACTCCGTGCTTAAGTACAAGAAGTCATGTATGCCATTTCCAAGAAAAGTGCAAATCGTCGCGGCTTTGTTCCTCTGCTTTGCGCTCGCGCCCGGCGTTGTTTCCGCCGCCGGGGCGGAGGAATTCGCGCTCGACATCACCATCACCGCCAGCCCGCGCTTCCCACGAACGCCCTTGGACCCGCACATTGATTTCGATGCCCTCCTGAAGGAAGCCGGCGCGGAGGGCGTGCTGGACCCGAACAGCATCGCGGTCTTCGATACGGCCACGGGTGAAGCGGTCCCGCATGCGCTGGGCGGCGATTTCGCCCACGGCGGCGCGGGGCGCGTGGAATGGGTGGTCTCGGACCCCGAACGGCGCGCGTATCAAATCCGTTTTCGCGCCGCGCCGCAACGGCCATCGCTGCGGCCCGCCGCATACACCCCGCGCATCGGCACAGGCGATTTGCTGCGCTACAACGCGGGCGCGCCGCGCCCGCTCATGCTGCCCTATCCCTCCGGATTGGCGGACCTCACCGGCGACGGCATGCCGGACCTCGTGGGCTGCTGGAACTACGCCTATCGGCCCGGCGAACCCTGGGATGGCATCGTCTGCTATCCCCGCGTCGGCGACATGGATGCATTCACTTTCGGCGACATGGTCCGGCTGCGCTATGTGGAAGAGGCGGGTTCCAGGGAATTCAAGCACTTCCTCGGCACATACATGACGGCGGATTTTGCCGACATCAACGGGAACGGGCTGCTTGACATTGTGTTTTCGCCGCGCGGCGGCGATTTCCTCTATCTCATGTTGAACAGCGGCGAGCGCGACGCGGGCGGCATGCCGATCTTCGTCGCGCATGGCGGACTGTCCCGGCCAAGCGGCGCATGGTTCCCCTGTCGCGTGGTGGACCTGAACCGCGACGGCGCGCTGGATATTGTCCTGGGCAGCCTGCACAAGGGCGATCCAGAGGCCACGTGGTATCTGCGCAACACCAACCCGGCGGGCTGGCCGATCCAACTGGCCGCGCCCGCGCGGCTGCCAGTGGAAAAGGGCGCATGCTTTCTTGACCTCGACGGCGACGACCTTCCGGACGCCATCGCCCTCGAAGATGTCTCCGGCGGCGGCGTACACGAGCACCGGATCGTCTGGCAGCGCCACCTCGGCGGCGACCCGCCGCTGTTCGCGTCGCCACAACCCATCGCGGGCGTCGCCCCGCACTATCCCAACCATCTTGTGGCAGCCGCCGACGGCCCGCGCAAGGGCTTTCTCGCCGTGACAGACGTGTTCCAGTCCATCACTTTCTTCGAGCATGTCCCCGCGCCCGACGCGCCCGCCACATTCCGCCGGTCCGCCCGCGCCCAGTCGCTCTCTGCCGTGATGGCCCTGGGCGACCAGGCATGGCCGTGGGCATGCGACTGGAACGGCAATGGCGCATTGGACCTGCTGGTCGGCAACGGATACGGATGGCCCCGCATCATGCGCAATGAAGGAACGACCGAGCGCCCCGCTTACGCCGAACCGGAGCCGCTTTATGCCGACGGACGGCCCATCCGCATTCTGCGCAACGAGGTGCTCGGCGAACCACGCCATGCCCACAACATGGGATACCCCTATCCGACCTTCATGGACTGGGACATGGACGGCCTGCCGGACCTCCTCCTGCCCAACGAAACCAACCGCATCTTCTGGCATCAGAACATCGGCAGCCTCCAGGAACCGCGATTCGGACCGCGCCGCCAGATTATCGTGGACCAGTTTCCCGACTCTGACAGGTTGCGCGCCGTGTCCGCCCAACGCGCCCGCAACACGACCTATCCCCCTGAACGCGAACAGCCCTTCTTCTGGCGGACCGGCGCCGCCTTTGCCGACTGGAACGGAGACGGACTGACCGACCTCGCCACCCTCGACGGCAACACCCGGAAACTCACCCTGTTCATCCAATACCGGGGCGTGGACGGCGAACGCCGACTCCTCAAAGACCGCGCCCTCCGGCTCGCCGATGGGCGCTTCATTGACGACCGTCTCATCCCCCGAAATGCCCGATGGACCGAATCTTTCCGCGCCGTGGACTGGGACCGCGACGGACGCCTCGACCTCCTCTACTGCGTCGCCGGAACCGCCCCCAGACAGGGAAGCGTCTACCTCCTGCGCAACGTCGGCACCGTCAAAAAACCCGTCTTCGACGAACCCCGCATGATGCGTTGCTTCGGCGAACCCATCCGCGTTTCCGAACACGGCCCGCATCCTTGGGTCGGCGACTTCGACGGCGACGGCCTCCCCGACCTCGTCACATGCACCGAATGGAGTGTCTATCCCTTTTACAGCCACGCCGCCATCGAGATGGACGCCCGCCCCGAATTCACCCTCGGCCCGATTCAGCGCCACAGCGCCGGGGAATGACGCCAAAGCAAAATGGGGTGTACTGGTAACACATTGACCAAATCAGTGCTGTCCAAAACAAACCAAGCGCTTTCTTCCGGATTTTCATGACATGCATCCGGCC
>CAZLII010000711.1:0-2556 GCA_964559065.1 uncultured Nitrospirales bacterium
CCGGTTTCCAGCAAGATGGGATCGGCCAGCAGCATGCCGCCGGTTTCATCGGCGACGGCCGCCCGCACCTCGCCCGTGACTTGCAAGTCAAGGTACATGTCATATGAGGCGCCCGGCCGAATGGGCATGATGCGATACGCCGCGCCCCGCTCCGCTTCGGCCCGCACCGTCAACCTCGGCGCGCTGTCGCGCGCTGCGACATCCCGCACGCGCCGCAAGACCGCGCCCTCGGCCTGCCAATCAGCAAGCCCCAGTCGTTCCCAATCGGGGGTGGCGGCGGCATCCCGTTCCGACGCCGGTGTTTCCGTCGCGGCATCTGCAACGGTCCGCGTGATATCAATGCGCGCGGCGGTCGCGGTTCTCATCGGTTCACGGCTGATTTCCAGGCTATCTATCCGCAGCGCCTGCGGGCTTTCCTGTAGCCGCTGCAAAAAAGCCACGAGCGGCATCAGTTCCGTTTGCGGCAGCCGCAGGCTGATGCGGTATTCCCGGTAGCCTTCGCCGCCTTCGAGTAGCATGCCCTGTTGAAGCGCGGGGATGTCCACAAGACGCCCTTCCTCGCCCGTGGTTCTCACGGGAATGCCGTCGTCACCGAGCGGCGGGGGGATTTTCTGCGCGAGCCGGTAAATCTCCGCCCGCAGCCTGTCATGAATCTCCGCTTCCGACCAGCGGCTGGAGTGCTGTGCGGCCACCCGGTTGTATTGCGCCTCCACGCTCTGCCGCCGCGCCATCTGGTAATGATAATTGACAATATCCTGTTGCAGCCGGTCAATGGTGCGGTCCATCGCGTCCAGACGGTCCATCGCACCGCGATACGTCATGAGCGCGACCATTATGACGACCAACGCCAGCACGGCCGCGCTCATCGCCCGCTCGCGCACGTTCAGCCGCAGCCATTGATCAGTCGCTATCTGAATCAGCCGTGTCAGCATGTTCGTCCTCGGTGAAGGGAATGGCAATTTGATACATGAATATCCACGAGCCGCGTTCCTGCCCCTGCTGCCAATACACACTGCGCGCCTGGGCAAGCCGATGCAGGCCGCCCTGCGCCGCGTTGCGCAACGCCTCGGCGAAGCCCTGCACATCATCCACGGAAAGGGCATGTCCCCAGAGATTGATGCCGTCTTCCCGCTGAAAGGTCATGCGGGTGAGCGACACGCGGGACTCGGGCGCCGCATCAAATATGGCCGCCATCAGTTCCAGCACGGTGCCGGTGCGATCCACCTGCCGTCGCAGAATCTGCAGTTGCTCCTGTTTCGCCGCCACGCCCTTGGCCAGGGGGGATACCGCCGCCGCCTGGCGCTCCAATTCCTGAATCAGGCGTTGGCGCTGCCACGATGCCTGATAATACAGGCCGCACAGGACCAGCCCGATGGCCGCCGCCACCCCCGCCCCCAGCAGCAGGTTCATCCTGGCCCCTTCCAGTTTGCGCGCGCGCGCCACGGAGACCGGCAAGAGGTTGATGCGGAACGCCGAACGGTCCTGCGCTTCCAGAGCGGCCCCAAGCGCCACCAGCGGCGTTGCGGTAATCTGGTCCGCTCCTCTGCTCACAATCTTTTTCACAAGGTCCCCGGCAACAACGCAGTCGCGGCCAATTTCCGGTCCAAGCGCCGCCGCCGTCGGCGCAATTTCCGCCCAGTCCGAACAAAGATACACCTTCTCCACATCCGCCCCGTCTTCCGATTCACGGCGATGCGCGGAGAGCGATCCCCGAACCTCTATCGCGAGTTCGTGCATCGCCCCACTGGCTTCCTCGCCCGACAACGCCCAGTCCTGCACTGTCGGGATGGCCCGGCCGTAGCGCGGTCGGCCGCGGGCCACCATGAGCGCTTCGATACCGCAAGACGCCAGATTCACGATGGCGGCAGGCTCGGCGTCGTCCCCCAGAGCAGCGGCGGCGGCCGAGGCCAGGCAAGCCGTACTGAGCATGATGCGTGCCGGTTCGATGTCCGCGCGGCGCATCATCGCGAGATGCCCTTCCACCACGTCCCGATGCGCCAGCGCGGCGAGCACCGAGGCCTCGCCGCTGGGCAGTTTTTCCAGGATGCACTGGTCAATAATCAATTCGTCGGCGGTAAAAGGCACGTATTCTTCGGCGCTCAGCCGGACCATGCTGGCGGCTTCCTCCGGGCTTTGCGTCGGCAGGGTCAGGATGCGCGTGGTAATGTCATGGCGCGGCAATACGGTGCAGACCATGTCATCGCGCAGGCCGGTCTCATCGGCAAACGCGCGAACGGCCTGCTCCAGCGATCCATCCTCCAAGCGCCATGCGCCCCGGAGGACATCGTGCCGCAACACTTCAAGACCTTTGGGGGTCTTGCGCGCCTGCAGGCGCGCAATGCACTGCGGGTCCACTTGTAAGATGCTTATATTGTTTGATTTACGAGCCAAGAGATTCTTCCTGCCAAGCCAAAACGTTTCCGTTGAGATACACCACCGCCGAGCATGACACGCGAACGGCGCCGTTCCGTCGCGTCGCTTCGCCGGTGATCTTAAATAAGTCTGAGTTGTACTTACAATATCGCATGATGGCCTCCATCGTGGCCGCCCGGATGC
>CAZLII010000712.1:0-2545 GCA_964559065.1 uncultured Nitrospirales bacterium
CGCGGAGTTCGTCAACGACGGTGCCTTCCCAGAGGGGTACGCCGACGATGTAGGCGGCGCGACCGATGAAGTGCGCGGCGACGGGCGCGGTGAGGAAGAGAAAGACGATGGCGAGTCCGGCGCGGATGGCAACGCCGAGATCGTCGAAATGCACGGCAAGGGCGAGCAGCATGCCGCTGACGCCGAGGGTGCCGCTCTTGGTGGCGGCGTGCATGCGGATGAACAGGTCGGGCAGGCGCAGCACGCCGACGGCGGCAAGCAGCATGAAGGACGCGCCGAAGGCCATCAGCAGCGCGGTGATGATGTCGTTCATGGCAGCCCCCCCTTGCCGACGTAGTAGGCGAAGGCCACGGTGCCCAGGAACGATATGACGGTGAGCACGATGGCGTCTATGAGGAACACGGATTGATTGGTGGCGATGGCGTAGGCCGCAATCAAGCCGACGACCAGTGTGGCGATGAGATCGAGCGCGACGACGCGATCAGGCAATGTGGGTCCCCTGAACAGACGGATGCAGGAGATGACCAGCGCGGCCCCCAGCATCATGATGACCAGATTGACGGTGACGGACAGGATGTTCATCGCATCACCTCCAGCAGGCGCTTCTCCAGGCCTTCTTTGATGGCGCGGCGCAGTTTTTCGGGATCGTCAATGAACATCGCATGAATGTACAAGGTCTTCCGGTCGTCGGAGACATCGAGGCTGAGGGTGCCGGGGGTGAGCGAGATCACGTTGGCCAGCAACGTGATTTCCGCAGGGGTCTTTGCGTCGAGCGGAATGGCCAGTGTGCCGGGGCGGGAATAATGCGTCGGGGTGACGACATCATAGGCTACCTGCAAGTTGGATACGATCAGTTCTTTGAAAAACCAGAGAAAGAACGCAACGATCTGCCGCACTTTCTTGAAGTAGTTGGATGAATCCGCTTTGCCATGAAAGAGCATGAGCGCACAATAGGCCAGAACAAACCCGACCAGCAGATTCGCGAGGGTGATCCGTCCGTTCATCAGCGCCCAGACCAGGGCGAGCAGGATATTCCACAAGAACATGCGCATCTCAAGTTCCCAGTACGGCGGCGATGTACGCCTGTTTGTCCAGCAGTTGATCGGCGGCGCGCAGCGCCAGCGCGTAGCACGGCTCAAACCCGACGCCGAACAATACGTTCAATCCCGCCAGAAACGCCACAGGAATCATCATGCGACGGATAGCGTGGATGGCGTCGCTCGGCGGCAAAACATCGGGATCTTCCGACGCGGGTTTCCAGAAGACGCCGGCCCAAATCTTCGTCATCGAGAACAGCGTCAGGAGGCTCACCAGCAGCGACACCGCCACAATAATATAGGCTCTCGCCTGAATGCCCGCAATGACAAGAACCAGTTTGCCGAAAAACCCCGACAGGGGCGGAATGCCCGCGAGCGCCATGGCGGAGATCATAAAGCAAATCGCAAGGGCGGGCTGTTCTTCGTAAAGACCGCCGAGTTTCTTCAAATCGCCGGTCCCGCGCAGCCGGTGCACCACGCCGCTCACGAGGAACAGGTTGGACTTGGCGATGATATTATGGACGATGAAGAAAATGGCTCCGGCCAATGCCATGCGGCTGTACAGTCCCAATCCCATGATGATGTAGCCGATCTGGCTGACGATGTGAAATGCGAGGATGCGGCGGAAATCATTCTGCGCCGCTGCGCCGAGCACGCCCGTCACCATGGTGAAGCCCGCAAGGATCAGAATGACCCCGTGCGTGAGGGCCGTTTCGAGGGTGAAGATCAGGGTGAACACGCGAATGATTGCATAGACGCCGACCTTCGTGAGGAGTCCCGCAAAAATCGCCGAAACCGCCGGCGGCGGCGTGTGATACGAGGCGGGCAGCCAGAAGAAGAGCGGAAACAGGCCCGCCTTGATGCCGAAGGCCGCCAGGTAAAGCATGGACAGCGTTGTGGTAAGGCGCGGCGCGATGTTGTCGCCGAGTTTTCCCGCCAAGTCCGCCATGTTCAGTGTGCCCGCCACGCCGTAGAGGATGCCCGTTGCCGCGAGAAACAGCGCTGAACTCACCAGATTCAGGGTCACATATTTGATGGCGCCTTCCAGTTGCGGGCGCTCCCCGCCCAGCGCCAGCAAAACGAAAGACGCCATGAGCATCACTTCGAACCATACGTAGAGGTTGAATATGTCGCCGGTGAGAAAAGCCCCATTTACCCCCATCAGCAGCACCAGGGTGAGGGGATAGTAACCGAAGGATTCGCGGCCTTTGTCCATGGCCCAGAAGGAATAGAAGATCACGCAAGCGCCGAGAACGGCGGCGATGAATACCATGATCGCAGCGAACAGGTCCGCCACCAGGGTGATGCCGAACGGCGCCGGCCAGTCACCCACCTGCACCGCCAGCACGCCATGCCGGTCCACCATCCACAGCAATGCCCCCGCCGTTGCCAGCAGCGCGGGCATGGGGATGCGGTTCTCGTTCTGCGCGCGGTCCGAAAGGATCAGGATGTTCTTGTCGGCCAGCACCGCTTCGGTCGCGGCCCAGCACATTTCCTTGATCGCCATT
>CAZLII010000713.1:0-2537 GCA_964559065.1 uncultured Nitrospirales bacterium
CCGCATGCGGCCCGCGAAACCCCCCGCGTGTCTTTTCCTCATCGGGTTCAACATGACCTACATGCCGCTCTTCGTGGCCGCGGCTTTCGGCATGCCCCGGCGCTACGCGGATTACCTGCCGGAATATACGGTTTTTCACCAACTCTCCACCATCGGGTCCTGGGTGATGGTCGCGGCGCTGCTGTTGGCGTTTTATAACCTCGTGCATTCCCTGTTCCGAGGGGAGCGCGCCCCGGAAAACCCGTGGGGCGGCGCGACGCTGGAATGGCGCACGCCCACGCCGCCGCCGGTCCTCAATTTCACCGGCGCACCGGACCTCAGCCGCGGGCCGTATGAATACCCGGAGGAGGTCGCGTCATGACGGAATCGCAGGCGGCCATGACGGCGGAATCGGTCCATGCGGCGGACCATGCGGAGCATTATGATCCGCTCGGCGCGAAGATCGGCATGTGGCTCTTTCTGTTCACGGAGGTGCTGCTCTTCGGCGCAATGTTCATCGCCTTCGCGGTCTATCTGCGGCAATACCGCATCGCGTTCATGCAGGTTTCGCGCGAACTCGACCGCTACCTGGGACTGCTGAATACCGCCGTGCTGCTGACCAGCAGCCTGAGCATGGCCTTTTCCGTGGCGGCGATGGCGCGCGGCCAGACGCGCCGCGCACTCGGCGCGCTGGCGATGACGCTGCTTTTCGGGGCGGTCTTTCTGGTTGTCAAGGCGCGCGAATGGGGCTTCAAGTTCAGTCATGAGATTTATCCGCAATCCGAAGCGATGCTGGAACGGCCCGTGGGCGAGCAGGTTTTCTACGGCCTGTATTTCGCCATGACCGGCCTGCATGCGCTGCACGTGATCATCGGCATGGCGATCATCGTTTCGGCGGCTGCGCTGATCCTCCGGGGGCGCATCCGCCCGGACCGCCATATCTACCTCGAAAATACAGGGCTTTACTGGCATCTTGTGGATATTGTCTGGATATTCCTCTTTCCGTTGTTCTACTTGATTGGATAAAAGGGCAGACATGATGAATTCCGATACTTCCGGCCACGCCGACCCCTACGGCGTCTACGTGGCGACCTGGGGAGCGTTGATGGCGTTGACCGCGCTGACCTTCGGCATCGCGCTGCTGGACCTCAAGCACGTCACGGTGCTGGCGGCGCTCATGATCGCCGCAGTGAAGGGGTCGCTGGTGCTGCTCTATTTCATGCACGTTCGGCATGAACGCCCCCTGTTTCTGTACATGTTTCTCACCGTGGGGATTACCTATGCCGTGTTTATCGGATTGACCTTCGTGGATTACGGAAGCCGGTGACCGACCATGCCGATTGCATCGCCATCCGAAATTTCGCGTGAAGTGGACCGGGCTTTTTTCCTGATTGGGGGCGTCGGGCTGTTGCTGCTGCTGGGCATCACGGCGACGATGATCTTCTTTGTCCTGAAATACCGGCGGGACCGCGTGACGCATACCTCTCAGGTGGAGGGCCACCTTCTGCTGGAAATCACCTGGATAGTCATCCCCACCATCATTGTGGTCTGGTTCTTCTTTGTCGGCTACCGGGGCTTCGGCATGATGCGCGCCGTGCCCGAAGGCGCCATGGAAGTGCGCGTTACCGGGCAGCAGTGGTCCTGGTCGTTCTTCTACCCGGACGAAAAAGTCAGCGCGGCGGAGATGGTGGTTCCAGTCAATACGCCGGTGAAAGTGTTGTTGACTGCGCCGCCGGAAGATGTGCTGCACAGTTTCTATATCCCCGATTTCCGGGTCAAGGAAGACGTGATTCCGGGGCGGGACACCTATCTCTGGTTTGCATCGGAGCGGACGGGCGTCTTCAATGTCTTCTGCGCGGAGTTCTGCGGCAAGGACCACGCCAAGATGATTACCAAACTGCGGGTCGTTTCGGAAGACGAATATCGGGATTGGCTGCGGGGCATGATCATGAAGCGGTTCAAGCCGCTGGAGTATCAGGCGGTGATAGACCCTCAACATTCGGCATTCGGTCCGGAAGACCTGAACATTGACGCAAAAACACTCTATGCCACCTATTGCGCCTCGTGCCACGGTGTCAATGGCGACGGCTCCGGCCTGCCGGGTCTGGCGCGGGCTTTTCTGACGGCGCAGGATTGGAAACACAGCCCGAAGGTGACGGACATCTACCGCACGCTGATGGAAGGTATTGACGGCACGCAGATGCGCGCCTATCCCGATTTCACGCCATGGGAAAAGATGGCGCTGGCGCATTATGTGCGCAGTTTCCATGCAACGCCGCCGCCTGCCGACACGGAAGAGGACTACAACGCGCTGGTCGCGGCGTATGAACTCTACAAGATTCAGGGTCCCAGTAAGCGCATCCCCATCGAAGCAGCCATGGAGACCCTGTTGCGCGAGGCGGAAACGACCCCATGACACAACCCACCGAAATGCTGGATGCCGGGCGCGCTGTCCGCGCGGATTGGCGGCGCTGGCTGGAACTCTTGCGGATCGCATCAGAACTCGGAAAGTTCCGGATCACTTTTGTCGTCTGCATCAGTACGTTGACCGGCTATGT
>CAZLII010000714.1:0-2533 GCA_964559065.1 uncultured Nitrospirales bacterium
CCTCGCTGTGGTGGCGGCATGAAGGGCTGCACCGCGCAGCGATGCGCGACCCAGAGGCCGCGTTCGCCGTGTTTCAGGAGGAACGCGACGCACTGGAACGGGAGTGGTCGCACGCGCCCCCGGATTCCCGCACCGCCTTCGCCGAACATGACCGTCTGCTTGAACAATGGACGGACCGCGTGGTCGCGGCATGCCGCCGGGACGCCCGCCCCGCTTTTGTGCGCGGCTACTGGCGCAAACGGAGCCGCCGGGCAGCGATTCCGTCGGGGGACTTGCGGTTTGGCGGCCTGCGCGGGTAGGATTTAAGAGCAGGCAGGCGGCGGCAGACCGGAACAGCGCGCACGCCTGGAGGGTGAGGGCGAACATGGCCAAGGTGAAATGTCCGCGTTGCTTTTATGTGAATCCTGACGGACAGGAGACCTGCGTCAGATGCAAGACGGCGTTGCCGAAAATCAAGATTGAGGCCGCCCAGCCGGCCTCATCGCCGCCGCCCGCCAACCAGGACGAAGTCCAGTTGCGGCGGGGACAGGTGTTGGCCAACCGCTACACCGTCCTGAATCTGATCGGCCGGGGCGGCATGGGCTGCATCTACAAGGTGCATGACAACGTCCTCGGCGAGGATGTGGCGCTCAAGACGCTGCTGCCGCAGTTCGTCCAGGACAAACTGGTGCTGGAGCGCTTTTTCAACGAGGCGCGCATCGCGCGGCGGCTCGCCCATCCCAACATCGTGCGCGTGCACGACATCGGCAGCGCGTCGGGCGTGGTGTATATCTCCATGGAGTTTCTCCGGGGAAAATCGCTGCGCAGCGTGCTGGAATCGCTGGGGCCAAACCAGCGCGTGCCCCTGCCCGAGGCGCTGCGCATCATGGACGAGTTGTGCGGCGCGCTCGAATACGCGCACCAGTACACGATTCACCGCGACATCAAGCCGGAGAACATCATGATCGGGCTTGACGGAGCCATCAAGTTGATGGATTTCGGCATCTCGAAACTGATGGCGACCCAGCGGCTCACCGGCGCGTCGGTGGTGATGGGCACGCCGTATTACATGCCGCCGGAACAGGTGCGCAACAGCCGCGACGTAAACGCGAGCAGCGACATCTACAGCGCCGGCGTGGTGCTCTATGAAATTCTCACGGGCTATGTGCCCTCCGGGGTGCCCAAGCCCGCGTCGGAACTGTATCAGGACCTGCCAAAGGAACTGGACGCCATCGTGGCGAAGTGCGTGGACCCGGACCCGACAAAGCGTTACCAGAGCGCCACGGAACTGCGCGCCGCGCTGCGGCCGCTCCGGGAGCGCCTGGGGGGCAAAAGCCCCGTCCAGGCCACGCCCAAGGTGGCGGCGCGTCCCGCGCCGGTCCCGGAACGCCGCCGCCGGGTCGCTGGCATCCTGGGCGCAGCGGCGATTCTGTTGGCCGCCGCCGCCGGTATGTACGGCTTTGAATTGCGGCGGCAGCAAATGTCGGCGGCGACGGTGACGCCGGTGGCGGAGCATGATACCGGCGCTGCGTTTGACGCCATGCGGCAGGCCATTGCGCGAATACGGGTGCATGCGGAAATCAGGGCGCAGCATTCCCAGGAGCGCAAGCGCATTTTTGATGACGCGGAGAAACGCTGGAACGCCGCCCAGATGGAGGCGCGCAACAATGAGTCCCAGGCGCTGACCCTGGCGCAACAGGCGATGCAGCATTACCTGGCCGCCATCCTGTTGCGGGACGGCATGGCGTTTGTGCCGCCCGGCCCCGTAACCCTGACCGGCGCGACGGTGTTCGTGTCGGGATTCCTGATTGACACGCGCGAGGTGACCCTGGAGGAGTTTGCGCGCTTCTGCGAGGCTGTTGACGGCGGCTGGCCCTTCCCGCCTGCGCTGGAGCAGCACCTTGGCGTTCAGCCGCGCCTGCCGATCAGCATGGTGGCGTTCTATGACGCGCAGGCCTACGCGGCCTGGGCGGGCAAACTGCTGCCGACGGAAGCGCAGTGGGCGCGGGCGGCCTATGGCGGGCCGGGCGCATCGAGCATGTTCCCCTGGGGCGACGCCTGGGAGGAGGATGCCTGCAATTGCCAGGGCGATGTGGACTGGGCAAGCCTGGCGCCGGTCGGCAGTTTTGAAAAAGACCACACCTGGTCGGGCTGCTATGACATGGCGGGCAATGTCGCCGAATGGACGCGAACCCCCGCCAACAGCGCACAAGAACCCGACTTTGGGAGGCCCATGGTGGTGCGTGGCGGCCATTACCGGAGTCAGGGGATTCCCCTGGATGCGGCGGACAAGGTCTCCTATGAGTCCAAGCATCTGCATCATGTGGGATTTCGATGCGTCATCGAACTGCCTACGGATCCCGGCGCGGCGTTGAGGGCCTTGCAGCAGCCCTCATGACGTGGGAATGGCGCCCCGGCATGCGTGTGTTTCTGTTGACATTATTCGCAACGAAGACACATTGATAAAGGATCGCGCGCAGGTTTGCCGCGCGGCGCGCATTGTCAAAACTCTTTTAAAATGTCACATGCTTTGACTCGTTAGAAATGTCACATT
>CAZLII010000715.1:0-2525 GCA_964559065.1 uncultured Nitrospirales bacterium
ATGCGCCCAAGCCACGAGAGGTTTTGCAAGAACCTCTCCATTTTGTATTTTTTGATCGTCTTCGCTTGCGTCTTCCCGGCGGCGGCGCAGACGACCCTGTCCATCACGCGGACGGTGGAAGGCGACGCGTTCTATGCGCCGGGCGGCGCGGTGGACCTGACTGTGACCTTTTTCAAGGACGGTCCCGACCCTGTGACGCAGTTGGGCTTGAAGGAGTGGATTCCTGAGGGATGGACCTTTGACAGCGTGGTGGGGGGCGAAGCGCCGACCATTGTGCCGGCAAGCGGCGCTGCTGATGTGCTTGATTTCGCATATCTTTTTCCCCCCGCGGTTTTTCCCGTCAGTTTCACCTATCGCCTCAATGTTCCCGGCGACGCCGCCGGCTCAGTGACGATTGAGGGCTATGGCATTTACGCCACGAACGGCACGCAGGAATACTCAGAAACGGTGTACACAGACATATCCCCCATTGGCGGTGAAGGCGAAGGGGAAGGTGAAGGAGAGGGGGAAGGCGAGGGGGAAGGGGAAGGCGAAGGCGAAGGAGAGGGAGAAGGGGAAGATTCCGTGGTATATCTGGCCCGGATGGTCGTGGGCGATGGACTGTATCATCCGGGCGGCACATTGGACATCGAAGTCACCCTCACGTTATCTGGAACAGACACCGTGACCCAACTTGGCCTGGAGGAAATGATTCCTCCGGGGTGGACTTTTGTGCAACTTGTATCGGGCGCATTGCCGCCGCTGGCGCCTGCGGCGGGTGCTTCGGGGACACTGGGCTTCGGCTGGATCACCGTGCCCCCCTTCCCGGTCACTTTCACCTATCGCCTTGCGGCGTCTGCGGAAACGTCAGGCATGCAAACCATATCCGGCGAAGGCATTTACGCTTTCGGCGGCGACCAACTGCGAACAGAGACCGTCGTAACGGAGATAGAGGAAGGCGACCCTGCTGAAGGCGAGGAGGGCGAAGGTGAGGGCGAAGAGGAGGGTGAGGGCGAGGGCGAGTTGACGGAAATGGTGCTCTCACGCACGGCGGTCGGAGGGCCGTTCTATCGCCCGGGCGAAACTGTGGATCTTCGCATTACGCTTTCCTATTCGGGCGCGGACGAAGTGACGGCGCTGGCCCTGCGGGAAACGCTGCCGCCGGGGTGGACCTATCAGGGCATCGTGAGCGGCGCGCCGCCGAGCATCACGCCGGGCGTGGGCGAGGGGGGAGAATTGGTGTTTGCGTGGGTCCTGGTGCCGTCGTTTCCCATCACCTTCACCTATCGGGCGCAGGCGCCGCCCGACGCCGAGGGGGAACAGGTCATCTCCGGCGTGGCGATTTACCGTTCTTATGGGCCGCAACTGGAGAGCAATGTCCGGAAAACGCGGCTGAATCCCCTCACCTCGGCGGACTTGTCGGTTGAAGCGCAGGCGATTCCGACATCCGAGTGGGGCGGTTATCCCATCGAGGTTTCCTGGGTGGTGCGCAATGACGGCGGGTCCGCCGCAACGGCGCCCTGGAACGATTGCATCTATGTTTCGGCGGATGACGCCTTTGGCGATGACGTTCTGCTGGAGTGCGTCGAACGAACGCTTGATTTGGAGGTGGGCGCGGAGTATGCGGTGAACCGAACGGTGACGCTGTCGGAACTGCCCACCGGGGACTATTGGATCATCGTGGTCGCCGACGATGGCCAAGACGTGCCGGAAGATTATCGCGAGAACAACGTGGCTGTTGCGGGGCCGATTGCTGTCACGGCGATAGAATACGCGGCGACCGTGCAGGCGGCGGCGGATGTCTCGCTTGCGGGCGCGCCGGTTGCGTTGGTCGGGTCAGCCACGCGCCTCGACAACGACCAGCCCGCGCCCGGCGCGCGCGTGCTGATTGACGTGCTGTCCCGGGGCATTCGGCGCGTGATCGAGGCGGTCGCCGACGCGGAGGGCAATATTGCCGCCGAATTTGAACCCTTGCCCACCGAAGCGGGGGCCTACACGGTGGGCGCGCGCCATCCGGCCTTTGATACATCAGCGCCGCAGGACACTTTCACCATCATTGGCCTGTTGGTTGATCCGCCGGTGGCAAGCCTGACCCTTGCGCCCGGCATCGCACAGGAGGTCGTATTCGAGGTGCGCAACCTCGGCCATTCGCTGCTGAGCAACCTTCAGGCGAGCGTGTCTGGCGCGCCCGGCAACATTTCCGTGCAGGCGACCGTCGGACAAGCCCTGCCTGCGCACGGCGTCACCCAACTCTCCATTCAGGCGCTGGCGTCGGATGACAGCGTGCCCGCCGCGTCGGTCCGCGTGACGGTATCCAGCGCGGAAGGGGCGTCGCATGCCGTTGATCTGGATATTGGCGTGCGGCCCGCAGACTATCTTATCCAGACCGAAACAAGCGTGCTGCGGGCGGGCGCGGTGCGCGGCGCGCAGGCGCTGTACATCTTTCAGGTGACCAATGCGGGCGGCGCGAGCGCGCCGGATTTTCGCGTGTCGCTGACGGCGTTACCGGAAGCCGTGGCGGCATGGGTGTCGCTGGTCGCCCCGGT
>CAZLII010000716.1:0-2524 GCA_964559065.1 uncultured Nitrospirales bacterium
ATGCATGTCATGAAAATCCGGAAGAAAGCGCTTGGTTTGTTTTGGACAGCACTGGCTAAAACACACGAATCGGTGTTTCCGCGCCGCCGCGTTCCGCGGAGACATAGGCGCTGTATATTGTGGAGATGGTGTCGGCGGCGAGGCGGCTGTCACTTTCCAGCGGGTCGCCGTAAGCGATGGTGCGGTAGAACGCCTCGATCTCCTGCGGGTATCCCGTGAACCAGTCCTCGTCCGGCGGCAGGTTGGTCCAGCCCTGTTTCGTGCCTATTTTCTCCACGGTGTAGATGTCGCTGAAATTCTCCTCGCGCGCATTATAGACCTGCATCGCCGTATTCGGATTGATATTGCAGACCGTGCGGTGGTTGTTGGCGGCCACCTCCAGCCAGTTGTGGATGCCGCCGAGGATGATGTCCGAGGCGAAGACCGTGGCCGCCGTGCCGTCCTCGAAGGTCACATGCATCATGGAAAAGTCGTCAATGTCGTAATAATCCCGTCGGATATGGCCCTCATCGCGGAAATTCGGCATGCGCGTAAAGGCGTGCGTGCGCGCCGAGACGGTTTTGGGCTGGATGGGTTGGCCGTCGCGCGCGCGGCCCTCCACCTGCTTGAGATAGAGCGCGGCGCTTAGCGGGTGGCAGCCCTTGCCGATCATCACCCCGCCCCCGGAGTATTTCCAATAGGCGTAGGTGGGGTTGTGCGACCCGGAATGCGCTTCTTCGCCGTGAATCCACAGAATTTGCGCGCCCGTCTTCTCGATAATCTCCCGCTCCTTCTGGATGGACGGCGCATAGACCCAGTTCTCCGCGTAGAGGATGCGGCCTTGGCTCTTGCGTTCCGCAGCGAGCATCCGATCCACGCTCGCCAGCCCGTGGCGCAGCGCGTTCTCCTTGGGGAAGGTATCGCCGTGGAAGGCGTCCGTGCCGTCGCCCAGGTAGCCCGTGAGTGGTTTCTCCACGATGGCGAACTTGTCGCGTTCCAGCGCGGCCACCGTCACCTCCTCATGGCCCGCCACCAGCACGCAGCAATGAACGACATCCACATCGTCCACCAGCGCCTCCAGCGAGTCATAGGCGCGGATGCCGCGCTTCGCGGCATAGGCTTCCGCCTGCGGCCGGTCCAGCGCATACACCCCCATCACCTCGACATCCGTCCCATAAACCCGCCGGATGGCTTCGTAATGAAACGTCGCCGAAAAGCCCGCGCCGACAATGCCCGAACGAACCTTCTTCTTGACCATCTCGCTCCTTTCCCGCTACAAAACCCCGCGCAAGGCGCGGCTCCAGAAAAATCGCTGTTCCGCGCCGCTTCTTTCCTGCAGTCCCTATGGTACCGCATTTGGCGCGGTGAACGCTCTTGCCGGCCGCCGGGCGGCTTCTCCGCGTATTACGTCACGGATTGTGTGACAATGCGGACGGCGGCGACGGCGTCGCGGGCGCAGGCGTGGGCGATGTCGCGCGTCGGGCCGACGGTGATGACCCAGCCGATGCGGTCGCGGGCCGCCGTGTCGGTGAGATGGCGGATGACATCGCCGGGGCGGATATTGATCGTCACCTCCTCCACGCCGGGCATGGCGCGGGCCGCGTCCGCGCCTTCAATCGCTTTCACCACGCCCGCGCTCGGCGTTATCCAACGGATGACGGCGGCCATGTCGCGCATCGGCGCGGCGATGGGCGGCTTTCCTGCGGCGACGCGCGCGGCCTCGGCCTCGAGGTCCACGCCCAGCGCCAGGCGCAGCAGCCGCGTGTGAAACGGGTCCGTCGCGTCGCGCCGATACGCTTCGAGCAGCATCGGCCCCCGCGTATCCAGCGCAAACGCCATTTCCAGCAACCCCGCCGCGGGCGGCAGTGTTCTCGTCGCTTTGCGCGCCGCCTCCATCGTTTCGGCGTATGCGCCCGCGTCCAGCCCTGACGGCGCGGCCAGCATCATCGGCACGCGGTAGAAGCCTTCCAAATATGATTCTTCCATCGCATCTATGGGGACATAGGTGAGGTCGAACTGGAAGCCGACTACCCGGCACACCGCCCCGTCCGCTGCCTGCTGCAACAGCAACAGCGCATCCGCCGCGCCACCGCGCTGGCGCGCCTTGGCGTAGGCGAGGGGCAAATCGCCCGCGTGGTCCACCCGCATGCAGAAGCCGTGTTCGTTGCCCGTGCTTCGCACCCACATCGGCGCGCCGAGGTCCTGCGCGGCGCGTTCCGCTTCCCGAAGGTCCGCGACCACCCGCCACGGCGCCATGCGCACCCCGCTTTCCCGAACATATTCCAGCAGCGTCGTCATGCCTTCCGTCCTTCGCGCACGCTTGAAAACTGTTGCGATGGTTGTTTTCCCGACAAGGCAGTATATACACTTCTGATGATAGAAAATATCGCAGAGGCGGATGCAAGACAATCGCCGGCGGCGACGCGCGCAAGGTATTCGTTTGGAGTCCACGCTTTAGCGTGCGGGGTATGGCGCTACCCTGACAGGCTAAAGCCTGTACTCCAGAACAGTGGCGCAGGCGTCCGGCCTGCAAGGTATTCGTTTG
>CAZLII010000717.1:0-2511 GCA_964559065.1 uncultured Nitrospirales bacterium
CGCAACACAAATAAGTTTACGTTTAATGCGGGATTGCAACATGGCCGTCACGGCCATGGTGTTTGCTGATCACGGGCCGGACGCCCGTGCTGCGCCATTTGTTTCCTTCACTGCGTTCGATTGTAATAAGTATGTTGTTCACGCTTCAGCGTGCCATGGTTCTGCACCTCTACGGGGTGGGGGATTGGAGACCTTCGGTCGTCGCGGCGGCACGATCCCGCCTTCGCGAGATGCTTCGGCGGACACGCGGGAGCCTGCCCGCAACGGAAACACCAATTTGACAGTGCGGATTTGGCGCGGCTCAGGCCCTGTCCAGGATGTTTCGTATCTGCTTTTCGCGGGCTTCGATGCTCTCGGTGAGTTTGAACTGGACCCGCGCACGGTTGAGGTTTTGCCCGTCATAACGTGTCTTGAAATACACGTCGCCCGCGATGTAGTCGGCAAAGAATCGCAGACCAAGTTCAAAGGAAATGAGCCGAATGGCATCGTAAAGATATTTTCGATCGGCGTCTGTGAGGAAAGACCGGGCATGCACCATATACCCTTTGACAATGGTCTCGCAGAGGTCCGTGTCGAAATAGACACGACTCAAATCGGAGGTTTCTTCGCCCATGGGATTGCAGCAGGAACGGAGGCAGTCGCCGAAGTCGTAATGGATCAGACCGGGCTTGACGGTGTCCAAATCTACGATACATGTTCCTTTTCCCGTGGCATCGTCAATCATGATATTGGAAATCTTCGGGTCCCCGTGGATGGGCCGCAGCCGAATCTCTCCCGCTTTCCTGGCGTCTTCCAGCACGGAGCACCAGTTGCGGCGTTCCTGGATAAAGCGGTAACAACGTTGGGCATCGAGTGAAGCATTCAGGCGGGCCTGTCCCTCCGGCGTCTGCAATGCCTTGTCGAATTTGTCCAGATATCCGGGCGTAATATGAAATCCCTCCAGGGTGTCATGAAGTTTGTCCACATCGAGGTCGCTGATGAGTCGTTGAAAGTACCCCAGCACAAACCCCGCTTCATGGGCGTGCTCCACGCTCTGGACCTGTTGGTAGGAGTGCGCGGAGGCGATCAGGGTAATGGCGCGCCAGTATTCGCCATCGCCGTCTATGACAAAATCCTGCCCATTCTTGGCGGGGATCACCCGGGGCAGTTGCCAGATTCGGTCGGCCATGTGGGCCTCTTCCTCGATGCGTCTGTGAACGTGTTCCGTCAATACGCGCATGTTCTCCATGATGTATTCGGGCCGGGTAAAGACCCGCTTGTTGATCTGTTGGAGAATGACGCGCTCTTCCGAGAATGTCGTGCGGAAGATCGCAAGATACGTGTCGTTGACGTTGCCTTCTCCTGTGTGCTCGACCGTGACCAGTCGGCCGGCTACGTCAAACTTCGGCGCAATCAAAGCGGCTTTCAATGGTGGAAGGTCCCCTTTTTTCGGCGCTTAACGCCGCGCAAAAGCGTCTCTCATGATGTTCTTGCTCGCATGACCCCTCGGATTTCCTCGCTTCCATCGTGTAGGCTACATCGCGTAAGATTGTATTTTCAACATACTGCGGGAGATTTTCCCCTGCGCACGCCGGTTGAGAAAGGCGCAGACATGCTGTTCGTTTTCGACGACCTCGTGGAACCATGATGTCGGCACTGTCTTTACGATACGATGACGCAGAAAGGGCAGCGCGGGGAACAACGGTTGTCAGGATGCCCACAAGAATTCAGGGAGAACGCCGTGATGCAAAAGAATGCCGGAAATGGGGCCGCGTCGGAATCGGGATTGCAACCTTCGGATTATTGGGCGATTGCCGGAATCATGGGCCTGATGGGCGCTTTTTTCTGGGCGATTCGCGGCACGAGCGGTTACGGCGGTTCACAGGGCGGGCTGTTGGCGGGGTTGGGCTGGGGCGTATTGTGGTATGCGTTTTCCAACTTGGACGGCACAGCCCGGCAGCGGCCCTACGGCCATGCGCGGATGATCGCGGCGATCATCTTCGGCATCGCCTTCGGCGGCATGACCGGCTACGGGGTGTACATCGCGTGGCTGCAGGGCAAGTTCTATCTGAACTACCCGGAAGGGGTGCGCGACATCGCGCCCTGGACCGGCTACGCGATGCTCTTTCTCTGCGGTCTGCACTGGGGCGGAGTGGCCGGGGCGTTCATGGCGTGGTGTGCGCCGCGCACGCCGCTGGGGTGGCAGGGCTGGGCGGCGCGCATCGCCGCGGGCATTTTGGGGGCGGTGGCGGCCGGGGTCGTGGTGCGCGTCTTTCCGCAGTGGTTTCTGCCGTTTTACAATGAGGGACTCTATGACGTGGCCGGGAACGCAACCTGCCGCCGCGCACTCGGGTCCATCCGCAACATCGCGCCGCACGTCGGGCTGTTTCTGGGGTTCCTGGCCTTCGAGGCGGCGCGCCGCGACCGGCGCGCGGTGGCCATGATGCTCGTGATGGCGCTGGGCTTCGCGATTCCATTCACCATCGGCGGCTACTGGCAGACCATGCATGGGTCAGCCTGGAAATTGGATTG
>CAZLII010000718.1:0-2500 GCA_964559065.1 uncultured Nitrospirales bacterium
AGGGTTTTGGGCATAGCCTTTGATTTACTTAACAACTTATTTTGGACAACACTGGCCGTGAATGTTAAAACTCTTCTAAAATGTCACATACCTTGACTCGTTAGAAATGTCACATTCCGTGTAATCATCTCGCAAACCCGGTATAATAAAAGGTGCGAGCAGGCTGGACGGCCGCGGCGTCCGCTATGAGGACGTCGAGGAAAGTCCGGGCTCCACAGGGCAGGGTGCTTCGTAACGCGAAGGCGGGGCGACCCGACGGAAAGTGGCACAGAAAACACACGGCCCACGTCCCGCGTCACGCGGGGCCGGCAAAGGTGAAAAGGTGCGGTAAGAGCGCACCAGCGTCGTGGCGACACGGCGGCTTGCCAAACCCCACCCGGAGCAATTCCGAATAGGGGAGCGATGGCGTGGCCCGCGCCGCTCCCGGGTTGGATGCTCGAGACGCGCGGCGACGCGCGTCCCAGAGGAATGGCCGTCTCAGGGGCCAAGGCCCCCAGACAGAACCCGGCTTACAGGCCTGCTCGCCCCTTAAAAAAATCCGCGGCTTCATCCGGACTGATAGGCGCACCCTCATGCTTCAGCCGCACTGCGTTCTTGCGTTCACACGCACAAAACACGTACAATACCCCCGAAACAGCGCGCCCTCCGACATCCATCCCGGCGCGTCCTTTTCATTCGTGGACGGGTAGCTCAGCTGGTAGAGCATCGGACTTTTAATCCGGTGGTCGCGGGTTCGAATCCCGCCCCGTTCACCAGCCTTTTCATCGGGTTTTTCGAAGTTGCTCTCCCATGCGCCTTCACATCCGCTGCATGGTGTACAAATAGACCGTCACGTCAAGTTTTGCATCCCGGATGTCGTGAAGATCATTCAATGCGGTTCTGCTGCTGCATGCCCCGCGCAAGGGGGAGAGATACAGTCGTCCGCAGTAACGGGTGTTGCGGATGGCCATGATGATGTCGTCACAGCGCAGTCCGTCGGCGGTGATGAAGTTGCCGGAGACCTTCACCTTGCGGCGTTTCCTGTTTATTTCTCCCGCTTTTTCCATGCCCGCAAGCACTTCGTCAGCGGTCTGTCGTTTTCCCAACCGATTCAGGGCGGCGTCTGTCACCGCCTCCCAGCCGATATTGATGTAGACCTTTTCGAAGGGCAGCGAATCCAGCATGTCAAGAATGCTGTCCGGCGCTTCGCATAGACTTTTGTTTGTTGAAAACAGGAATAGATTTGAACCGGTATGGTGGGAGACGCCGCAACGAAAAGTATCGAAGGCCCTGCGCGCGGCGTGTTCCAGAAACGGTGAGAGGAGGGCGTCACATTCTCCAAACACAACGGAATTATAGTTGTGCAGATCGGTCCCATAAACTCCCGGCAATGCGTCAATCTGCCGGTCTATGTCGCTCTTGCTTCTCATAGAAAAGGGCGCATTTCCCCGCGCCATGCAGAAACCGCAATCATTTAGGCACCCATCCATCACCTTGACGAGGATCACCCGGTAGTCAACGTGGATGGTGTCCGGGGGGAGGACGCGCATATGCCCGTGGATGGCGTGCAGCCTGTCCGCCACTTGCCGGAGTTGCTCCCGATCGTTCTTCGCCACCTTGGCCAGGAAATCCCACAACCGGTGTTCATCCATTGCGGACGCGGCTTCCGTTTTGGATTCGGAGTACACGGGTGGCCTTTCCCGCAACCAGTCCCGGATGGCGTTTATCAAGGTGTCAAAAGCGTCGAAGGCCTTCGCGACATAGTCGCTTTGCAGGCCCTTGTGGCCGGCAAGCATCGGCAGGTCGGTCCTGCCGTTCACCGCCCATGCCGCATCCCCGATAATCGAAGTCGGATGGGGAATGCCGCCATGCGTCCAGACCTTGTCATAATAAATCCAGTCATTGGCCATGGTCCTTTGCAGCCAATCCCAACTGTGCGGAGAAGGAAAACCGTCTATTCGATGGATTCTTCCTTCCAGGTCGAAATTGAAATTGCAGGAATCGGAGAGAATCCGGACGAACCTGCCAAGAAAATCGTTCATCCCGGCTTTGTTGAAGGTGCTGTTTCCATCCCTGTCCAGTTGGACTTTCACATTTCCGACGAGCAAAGTAAGCATTGGGTCCTGCGATGTATTCGACCGCCGTTTCAGTGACGTTGCAATGCCGTCAAGATTCCGGCGGGATAATCAGCGTTCCAGATATCCTTCAACTCCTGAAGCCGGTGTCAAGCGTCGCTGCGTTGTTTTCTCCGGGTATGCCAAGACTGTACCCCGAAGCCGGCAATCCTGGCAAGGGCTGCGTTCTGCGATTGCGGCATGCCTTGCCGCATGCTACAATCCGGCGCGTCGGGCGTGGGAGATGCATCGTGCCGGAAAAAGGACTCTTTCTTCAGAACATCATCGCGATCATCTGGGATTTCGACCGCACGCTGTCGCCGCAATACATGCAGGCGCCGCTGTTCCGCGCATACGGCGTTGACGAAGAAGCCTTCTGGCGCGAGGTGCGCGCGCTGCCCGCGTAT